>JAXDJM010000270.1:0-20844 GCA_034665605.1 Actinomycetota bacterium
CGCCCCCTGAAGGGGGTCGCGAGCACGTTGGTGCTCGGCGCCGGGGCAGTCGCGTACTCGCTTTACGAGGCCCGCCGGCCGAGTTTGGCATGGATCGAGGTTCCCGTTGCGCGGGGGCCGGAGATGACGATCCTTCATATCGCAGACACCCATATGTCGCGACGGATGGCCCACCTGGTCGAGTGGCTGAAGCGCCTTCCGGACGTGATGGGGTCCATCCCCGATCTCATCATCGGAACGGGAGACTTCATCGAGGACGACGCCGGGATCTCTCCGTTCTTGTCCGCCGTATCGGAACTAGACGCAAGGATCGGTAAGTACTACGTGTTCGGATCGCACGACTATTACCAGAGCAGATTCAAACCCCTCACTCGCTATTTCTCGGATCGACACGACATGCCGACCGTGCTCGCCGACACGCAGAGATTGGAGGCGGGCCTCGGTCGCCGCGGCTGGATCTCCCTTCTCAATCGCGACTGCGTGGTGCAGATCGACGGCAAGAACGTGCGTCTAAGCGGAGTGGACGATCCCTACATCCGCCGGCACCAGATCGAGCAGATCCGCCGCGACCCTTCCGACGACCTTGCGATCGGAATCATGCACGCGCCCGATCTGGTCTCTCAGTGGAGCCTCAACCACTACGACCTCATACTCGCGGGCCACACGCACGGAGGTCAGATCCGACTGCCGAGGTTCGGCGCACTGGTCACCAATTCGACGCTGCCCGCCAATCTTGCGATGGGGTTACACCGCGTCGGGAGCGCATGGCTGCACGTCAGCCCCGGCCTCGGCACGAGCCGCTACGCGCCGATCCGCTTTCTTGCTCGACCCCAGGCGACACTGCTTCAAGTCACGCGTGTGGACTAGGCAGAGCGAGCAACGTTTCATCGGGCAGTCGTTTAGCGTGAAACTCACATGCGTCTAGTTGCGATGGCACTGATCGCTGCGATGGCTACGGCAGGTCTCTCGGGCACCGTGACCGCGGCCCCCGTGAAGCCGCCGCCTAAAGTCGCGCTCCCGCACGGTCAGATCGATGTCGTAACGGTGAACGCTCACCAGCGCGCGGTTCTCGGCATCAAACGATTCCGAGCGATGTTCGAGCTGAGTCGCGCCCTGCGTACACGTCCGAGCGCGTTCGACGGTGGTTACCGAGGAGGCGTCGCACCTCCGGATGTCATCGTCGCCGAAGAGTTGCGACCTTCCAACCTCGAGATATTCCAGCATCTACTCCGCCAGAGATGGCAGCACAAGTACGTGATCGCCGGGCCGGACGATTCCTCTGCGGACATCTTGATCGATCCCGATCGTGTGCAGCTCGACGGTGACGTGCAAACGTGGAGCGATCCGTGCATCTCGCAACGCACATACGAATTCGCTCATCTCACGGACATAGCCACAAGCCTCAAGTTCGTCATTGCCGGGGTTCACTGGTGGCGGAACTACGCGAGCTCCACGTGTATCTCGCAGAACGTCGACGCGCTGCGTGCACAGCTGTCGGGCGAAACCGACCCGACGATCATCGGCGGCGATTTCAACCGGCGCGCGGTTCAAACACCTTTCGAGTGCGACCAGAACGAGAAGTCCACGCCGCTTCCATGGTGGACCGAGCTCACGAACCCAAACGATGGCGGTACCGCCTATGTCGACGCGGTCAGAACGTGGAACCGCGCGCACCGCGTGGGCATGGCATCGCAATGGACCCAAGAGCAGTTCTCGGCGAAAGAGATCTGTGATGGGACCACCGGTTACCGGAGAAGCCGGATCGACTACCTATTCGTCTCCGGCGCCGCTATCGGAGAGGCCATGGTGGACAGCCCGGGTTGGGCGGGCACGGACGCAGGATCGTTCAGCCCTACGAACTACAAGTACTCGGATCACCGTTACGTGTGGGGACGCTTCATACTCGGCGGCCCACCGCGGCCCGCTAAGCCGAGCGCGCTTCCACAGCGCGCGGGCCGTGTCCAGGTGAGCTGGGATCCGGTCGCGGGGGCATCGACCTACGTCCTCTATCGATCGATCGGCGGCAGACCGTACGACGAGCTGGCCGACCTGGACGGCTCGACCACCTCGTACCAGGATTTCGCCACCGAAGACGGAACGACGTACCTCTATTCGATCGCGGCCGTGGGGGCCGACGGAGCGCAAGGTCTCGAGTCCCCACATGTTTCGGCGACCGCAGACGCCTCCGGCCCGGATGTCATAAGGACCACGCCAAGCGCAGGCGCGACAGCCGTAGATCCCGGCACAACCGTCGACATCACGGTGGACGAAGCGATCGAACCGTCTTCGGTCGGTCCGACCAGCGTACGCATCTTCCGCGGTAGCAACCGGGTGAACGGGCGTGTCCTTCAACCCGGGCGTCGAGAGTTGAAGTTCAATCCGTCCTCGCGCTTGCGCGAAGGCACCACCTACAAGGTCATCGTGTCGGGTCTGAGGGATGCCCTGGGTAACCGAGGGCATCGAGCGACGTGGACGTTCACGACGGTTCTCCCGCCCCCCAAACACCACAAGCATCACCACAAGCGATAGAGACGATCGCTCCCGGAGCCCTGAGATGATCGTGGGATGGATGGGAACACTGCGCCGGCCGCAAACGGGCTAGATCCCGGCGAAGGCGGTGCCGAGGGACGCCTGGCTGCTAATGCCGGATGGCTGCTCGTCGCGGAGATAGCCGGAAAGCTCGCCAACTTCGCGCTTTTCGTCATCATCGCCCGAGGCCTGGGAACCAGGGAGTACGGCTATTTCACGTTCGCGCTGTCGTTCATCGCGTTGTTCTTGATGTTCGGGCGACTGGGACTTCAGCCGATGGCAGTTAAAGAGATCGCACGCGACAAGGCTCGACTATCCGAATTGTTCGCGAGTGGCCTCCTTCTGCGGACGGTTCTGGCCGTGGTCGGGCTCGCCTTGGCGTTCGCGGTTGCGCCTGCGATCGTTCACGGCCGACAAGCTCTCCTTGCGGTTTTCGTAGTGGGAAGCGCACTGCTCTTGGACGAGATCTCGACGTTCCTTGCAAGCGTCTTTCAGGCATTCGAGCAGATGCGTTTCGACGCGCTGGTCACCCTTGCAAACAGGATCCTTTCGACGGTGCTGGCGGCGATAGCGCTGGGCCTCGGAGCCGGGTTGGTCACGATCTCGGCGACCTACCTTGCGGGATCACTCGGAGCCCTTGCGTGCGGCTGGTACGTGCTGCGCACTCGGTTTCCTCCGGTCTCGCTCAAAGACGCCAGGCGATCAATAGCTCGCAACTACCTCGTAACGGGTCTTCCGCTGGGGTTGGCGGCGTTGTTCAACGTCGCCGTATTCCGTTTAGACGCGGTGATGCTCGAAGCGATCCGCGGCCCCCTTCAGGTCGCGCAGTACGGAGTCGCGTACCGGTTCTTCGAGTCGATCCTCTTCGTTGCCTGGGCGATGTCGACCGCGGCACTACCCCGTATCGCGCGCGGGGATGACGACGGCGTTACGTATGGACTGACGACCGTGGCCCTGGTGGCCTTCTACCTTCCTTTCGCCGTGGGCGCGGCCTTCGCCGCATCCGGTGTGATCCACACGCTGTTCTCGGCGCGTTACATCCCTGCCGCCAAAGCAGTCGGATGGCTTGCGGGAGCCGCGATCTTTTACGCGGTCGCGTACTTCACGAGGGTCTGTTTGATGATGCGAGATCGCGGCCGCACGGTCCTGCTGGCATCCGGAGCAACGGTCGTCCTGAACATCGGGCTTAATGCCGTCTTGATCCCGCACCTCGGCTTCGAGGGCGCAGCCATTGCAACGTTCGCGTCGGAGGTATTCGAGGCCCTCGTTCTGGTGGGCCTCTACTCTCGAACCGATCGACTCGAGGTCAAGACCGTGATGATCGTGCCCGTTGTGGCAGCGGGGGCGATGGCCGGGGTGCTCATCCTTTCGGGCATCCGTGGCTGGGCGGCCGCCGGGATCGGATCGGTCGTATATCTGGCGGCCCTCGGAGCCGGCGCGCTCCTGTTCGGACGGGACAGGCTCGCGCTCTTGCTGGGCTCCGCGGGCGTGAGAATAGGCCGGTGACGACCGACGCCGAGCCGACCTTCGATTACATCCGCGAGCTGGGCGTGCCCGAGTTACCCCCCGCCATCGTGCCCTTCGACCCGGGCTACGACGTCGGGACCGTCACGGGGCATCTGGAGCAGAGCCATCGCTTCATGGCAGGCCTCAAGCTGTCGATGGCAACGTGGATGATTGCCGATCCCAACTCCACCCGTCAGAAGATCGCAGCAGCGCGATCGTTCGGGGTCGCCACCGTCGCCGGCGGAGGGCCGTTCGAAGTTGCAGCCGCGTGCGGAACGCTCGATCGCTATCTCGATCTGTGCGCTTCTATGGGCATCACTCGCATAGAAGCGGCTAGTGGATTCACACAGGCTCGGCCCGATCCGGCCGGCACGCTCGCTCAAGCCCGTGATCGAGGACTCGAAGTTCAGTTCGAGTTGGGTCGGAAGCATGATGGGCCTTTGGATGCCGGCTCGCTCGACGACGTTCTCGACGAGGGTCGGGCATGGCTTGATGCAGGCGCATCGGATGTTGTCGTCGAAGCGCGTGAAAGCGCTCGGAACGTCGGGATATTCGATGCCGACGGAAATCTTCAAGCCGAGCTCGCCGATCGCATCGGGTCTCAACTCGGTTTAGAACGCGTCGTTTTCGAAGCGCCGGACAAGCGCAGCCAATTCTCGCTCCTCGATCACTTCGGACCGCACGTTCAACTGGGCAACGTCAGGCTGGAGGAGATCTTGCGTGTCGAGATCTACCGCCGGGGATTGCACTCGGACTCGTTCTCCGATCCCAGGCTTGCACCGGGCCGGGCCCCTCATGCAGCCAAAAGCACGGAGCAGAGATGACCCCAAGCGTCTCTATCCAGACCTCCGCGGAGAACGTTCCCTCACACGTCACGATGGTCGTCGTCGACGTCATCCGCGCGACGACGACGGCGATCACCGCCGTTGCTCAGGGGCGGCGCTGCTTGATAGTCGCGGATAAGGCTTCTGTAGCCGACGTCGCCCAGATGGTTGACGATCCACTGCTCGTCGGCGAGATCGCGGGCGTGATGCCCGAAGGTTTTCATCTAAACAACAGCCCCGCTCAACTCGCGCGGCGTCCCGAAACCGACAGGCCGATGATCCTCCTGTCCAGCACGGGCAGCCCGTTGATGAGGCAGGCCGCCGCGCTCGGGGACAGGACGTACGCCGCGTGCCTACGCAACATCTCCGCCCAGGTCCGCCAGCTCGCCGCGGACCGGCGCGATGTCGTGCTGCTGGCCGGGGCCGACAAGGATCCCGACCTCACACTCGGCGTCGTCGAGGGGATGCGGGTCGAGGACGAGCTCTGCTGCGGACTGATCGCTCACCGGCTCCTGAAGCATGGATTCGCTGCGGACGAGCGCACGCAGCTCGCGGCCGACAGGTGGTCTTCGGGCTCTCTCGACGCCATCTGCGAAGGACGGAGTGCCGGGTACCTCGCACGCAGCGGGCAGTTGGACGACCTCGACTTCATCCTCGATCACGTCGACGACATCGATACCGTCTTTGCGATCGAGCACGCCGAGGTCATCGCCGCAGCCGCATGAAGGACGCGATCGCGACCGAAACCTGGGACGTAACAACACCGGCAATCATCTTCAACCTGGTGAGGAACCCCTTCCAGCACGGCTCGCTGGGGATCGCTCGCAGCTTGGGACGGATGGGGGTGCCGGTTCACACGATCACCTACGACGAGCGAGCGGCGGCGGCCCGAAGTCGATACGTCGGTCGTCGTTTTGTCGAAGACATGCAGGATCTGACGGAAACAGAGGCCGTGGAGCGTTTGATAACCGTAGGCGAGAAGCTGGACCGCCCGGCCGTCATCTATCCGACCGACGACGTGGCCGCGCTATTGGTGCACGTTCACGCGGACGACCTTCGCCGTTACTTCCTCTTCCCGGATCAGCCGAAAGGACTGCCGCTGAACCTGTCGTCGAAATGGGAGATGTATCGCCTGTGTCTCGAGCACGGGATCCCGGCCCCCGAAACGCGCGCCCCGGCAGACCAAGACGAAGCCCTAGCGACCGCACGCGAATTCGGATATCCGATCGTCGTCAAGGGAGCCAGCTCGTGGGCTGCCCATTTCGAAACCGGCCCCATCGAGCTGTTGATCGCGCAGGACGAAGCGGAATTGAAGAAACACCTTCCCACCATGTTCGGGCGGCCGGATCCCAATGTCATCTTTCAGCGCTACATCCCGGGGACTCCCGAATCGGTATGGATGTTCAACGGGTACTTCGACGCGGAGTCGCATTGTTGTTTCGCGATCACCGGAAAGAAGATCCGACAGCATCCACCGCACTCGGGCGTAACGACGCTGGGCATCTGTGAGATGAACGAGACGGTGGATGAGCTGACGACGCGCTTCATGAAGGAGATCGGTTACCGGGGCATCCTCGACATCGGCTACCGGTACGACGCGACCACGGGCGAGTACAAGCTTTTGGACGTCAATCCGCGCGTTGGTGGAAGCTTCCGACTGTTCGTCGGACGCGACGGCCTCGACGTCGTCCGCGCCCAGTATCTCGATCTAACCGGTCAGCGGGTCCCGACATCACCACCAGCGTGGGGACGCAAATGGCTGGTCGACAACTACGACCCGCTATCGACGTATCGCTACTACAGGGACGGCGAGCTCCGAGCGGGGCAGTGGTTGCGATCGTTCAGGCACACCGAGGAGGCCGCGTGGCTCTCGCTCAAGGATCCCGTTCCGTTCACCGCCATGTCGTGGCGACTGGCAGGACGCGCTATCGGCAAGCTGCGTACGGGGAACAAGAGCACGATACCCACCTTCCCTCATCCAGAGGCCGATCCAGAACCGACTTCTCAAGACGCATGAGCGCGCCGGAAGACCGACGTTCGGTCGATCGCTATTTCGACGAAGACGTCGGTTACTGGAGCGATATCTACGAAGACCATGGTCTCGATGCCCAGATCTATAGACGAAGGCGGAACCGCGTCGTACGTCGCATCGAGGAGCTGAACCTTCCCGCGCAGACTGCAACGCTCGAAGTCGGCTGCGGTGCCGGCAGCCTCGCGATCTCCTTGGCGAAGCGGGGGCTCGACGTGACGGCAACAGATTCAAGCGGCCAGATGCTGCTGCAAGCGACCGAAGCTGCGGCCGACCACGGGGCCGCGATCACGTTTCTGCGAGCGGACACTCAACTGCTGCCGTTCGAGGATTCCAGCTTCGATCTGGTAGTGGCGATCGGCGTGATCCCCTGGGTGGCCTTACCCGAGATCGCCATACGCGAGATGGGCCGCGTTCTGCGCCCGTCGGGACATGTTGTGCTCACGTCGGACAATCTCGGACGCATGAACGTGGTCCTAGACCCGCGCAAGACGCCGGCATTCGGCGCGTTCAGGAAAGCGATCGGTCGCAGACTGAGGGCCGCAGGACTTGCCCGTCCGGCCCCCGAGGTGTCCGCCGCGATGTTCCGCCGCCACAGGGTCATCGCGTGGCTGCTCGATGCAGGACTCGAGATCTCGTCGAGCGAAACGATCGGATTCGGGCCCCTCACCCTTTTCGATCGCCACGTTCTGTCCGGCACCGCCTCGATCCGACTGGACGAGGCGCTGCAGAGACTCGCCGATCGCGGCACCAAGCCGATCGCGGGTGCGGGAGCCCATCAGCTGGTCGTCGCGCGCAAGGGCGATTGACGGGCGCCCGATCCCCTGTGGGATGCTTTCGTGCACGGGAAGTGGCCCAGCTTGGCAGGGCGCCGCGTTCGGGACGCGGAGGTCGGGGGTTCAAATCCCCCCTTCCCGACGAAGCAGCGCCACGGCTCCGCGACTCGGTAATGGTCATCCCTCCGCTAGTGCCCCACCGGGCGTCGAACCAACCTCTCGCACCTCCTGATGTCGTCGCGATCGACTCCGCCGCGGCACGCGTCGAGTCCGTCTCCACCGATAAGCGTGTCGCTTCCGGTTCCGCCATGTAGTGAGTCCGGTCCGGCACCACCGAACAGAGAGTCGTCGCCCGAACCCCCGAATAGCGCATCGTTGCCGGTCCCTCCTCGCAGGGTGTCGCTCCCATCCTGCCCGTAGAGCGAGTCGTGACCGGGGCCACCGATGACGTAATCGTTTCCATCGCCTCCGTAGACGGTGTCGTTCCCCGCGCGACCGGCGATCCTGTCGTTACCGTCAAAGCCGCAGATCACTTCGGAGGCGCTGGTACCCGTCAGAACGTCAGAACCGTTCGTTCCGAAGATGTCGCAACGGGCCGGCCCCCAGTGGTGAACGGCGAGCGCGGTACACGCGTCGGGTTGGGTACAAGTCGGCGTGGACACCGAGATCGATTCATCGCCGGGCTCGGCTGAATGGAGCACGATCCGCGCGGTCCCGTTGGCGTCGGTGAATGGGTCGGCTGAAGCAACGCCTCCGACCCCATCGAGCGTCGAGCCATAGGCCTCCCCTGCGATCGGTTGACCCTGCGCGTCCGTCACGGTGAGGGTCAATGTCTCGTCGTGGCCGGGCCGACTCTGCGATTCTGCCGGCGTCAACTCAAGGTGAGCCGGTGTCGCCTGTGTCCAGTTGGCGGTCACCGAGTCGGCACACCTTCCGGCGGGGGCTCCTGCGGGGTCACCCGCGCTGCGGTCGCACTCGTCAACCTCGGCCGGTTCCGCACCGGTCAAGTCGTCGGTGATGGTCGCCGTGATCGTCTCGGCCCCCGGTTCCAACGAGCTCACCGACACCGATACTTGACCGAGAGGCGAGCTCGTCTGAGTGGTCGGGCCGACGATGTCTCCGGGCCCGGACTCAGTAAATGTCACGCCCTCGCCGCCGATCGCTTCGCCGAAGCGGTCCACAACCACACAAGTAAAGGTCTGCTGCTTGCCCGTCGCGTTGGTGCTTTGGCGAGGCGAACAGGTGACGGTTCTGCCCTGTGGGGTCAGCCAAGTCGCGGTTGCGGTTCCCGCAGGCTCGCTCGTATCGGGATCGTCGTTGTCGGTCGTCTCGTACCACGCGGTCAAGTGCACGATGCCGGTCCCATCGGACCCATTCGCGGGTTGCGAGATGATGCCGATCGTGACCTTGCCGTCGCTGCCGGTCTTGGCGACCGTTTCGCCGCCCGCGGTCCCAAGGTTGTCCGGGCTCTCGACGAGATCGCCCTTCGTCGTGTCGACGGCCGACGGATTGACGCCGCTACCGGGGGTGCAGAAAGACACCACGGGCTCGTCGTTCGCAGTCGAATTCTGCGCGAGCGCATGGATCTGCTCGACATCGATGGTCAAACCGGATATCGGCTGATCCGCGGAGTCCGTAGCAGTGATCGTGAACACGTTGCACGTTCCAACGGATGCTGAGTCGGTCGCAGGTGAGATGGAGACCTTCGCCGGGGGGCCGAGCCAGCTGTGGGTCACGACGTCGGTCCCGTCCGGCTCGGCCACAGTGCCCGGAGTCGATGTTTCGACCTGACCTTCACTCGCATCTGCTTCCGTGGTCGAGTTCGATCCGTCAACGTCGATCCATGCGCGATAAGTGGTCAGACCGGCCTTGGTTCCGTTCGAATGCGTGAACGTGCACGTCCCTGCGTTCGAGGTGGTGCAAGTGAAATCGGGCGACGTCGGCGAGTTAGCAGAGTCGGGGTCGTTGATGCCTGTTGCTTCGATGTCTATCGGTGCGTTTGACACCAGGCCTGCGGAATTCGACGCAGTGCACGTGATCGTGACCGAGCTGCCGAGGTTGCTCGTCGAAGTCTCGGGTGAACAATCGAGCCGCGTCGCCGTTGTCGCCCGCACCCACGCGAGCTCGACCGCGTCCGCCAGGTCGTTGCCGGTATCTGTGCCATTGTTCGACTGGTTCTCGCCGGTTGTCTCCGAATTACACAGTGTCTGGCCCTCGGCCGCGGTTCCCACCCAGAAACAGATGTTGGCCGTGCCGAGCTCGCTCTCCGATTGGGTGACCGTGATCGAGCACGACCCACCGGCCGTATTGCACGAATAATCGGGTGACGTGTAAGAGGTTCCATCGGTTGCGTCGGGGTCGTTGATGCCGTTCAGGTTCTCGCCCGACACGGTGGTGCTCGTAGCCACTACGTTGCCTTGCGCGTCTCGAACCGTGCAGGTGTACGTGGCACTGCCGGAAGGGTCGCCGGCTCCGGTCCCAGGACGCGTCTCGCGCTCGGTGTCCGGTCCCGTCGAGTCGTCACAATCGAGCGTCGCCGGCGCACCCGTCCAGGTCGTGGTAACGACGTCGGTAAGGTCCGGTTCGGCGGTCGCGCCCGCGGTCGTCGCCGAGTCTTGACCTTCACTGGAATCTGCTTCTACCGTGGCGTTGTTGTTGTCGACATCGACCCACGCGCGATACGTCGTGACGCCTGCAGCCGTCCCGTGATGGGTGAACGAACAGGCGCCGTTCGACTGCGTGACGCACGAGAAGTCAGGAGACGTCGGCGAGTTGGCCGAGTCGGGATCGTTGGCGCCGGTTAGCTCGATGTCGAGGTTCTGACCCGACACGGCCGCATTGTTCGTGTTCGTGACGGTGCACGTCACCGTGACGGTCGCCCCGAGCACAGCCGACTGGGTTTCGGGCACACAGTCCAACTGCTTGAGGGAAACGGGTGCCGTCCAGGTCTTGGTGACAACGTCTGTGGTGTCCGGCTCGGTAAGGCCACCTGGGGTCACCGTCCCACAGTTCGCTTCGTCACCTTGCGCCGACGAACAACTGCCTTCGGTCGTGTCGGCCTCGATGGTCGAATTGGATCCATCTTGGTCGATCCAACCGCGCACGGTATCCGTGCCCGCCGAAGCTCCTTGATAGGAAACGGTGCAGCTCGACGAACCCACGGGGATGTCGCACGTGAGGTCGGGAGAGGCGGGGGTGTCGGCGTGATCGGGATCCGACGGCCCTGCGATCTCGAAATCGATGTTCACCGCACCCGAGTTCGCTACGACTGCCGCCTGCGTGCAGCCCGACCCGGGGGTGGCGCCCTGGATGCTTCTCATCGTCGCGCTGATGGTCTGTACCGTTCCGGTCTGCGCGGAGGATGCTTCCGGCGTTAGATCGAGGCAGGCCGGCGGCGGAGCGGCAAGAGCCGGCCCCACTCCCACGAAAACGGTTCCCGCCATAACGAGCGCTACGAGCGTCCCCGCCGACAGTCTGCGACGAAGTGAAGTCATTTTCATGCCCCCCTGTTTTCCCAGCACCTGGATGGGTCGACGATAGGGGTCCCATCCGTATCGGACCAGGGGGTTCGTCGAGTTCGTCACATTTCGCCGTGCCGCGCGAGTGCGACGCTCCGGCGGATACGCTCGCCGTCGATTGATCACATCCGGCCATGTCGTTCGATCCTTGCTCGCTCTGGTAACAGCGGTTGCCCTGGGGAGTTGCACCGCGCCCACGCCCACGCCACAAGCGCGCCGATCGACGCCGGCATCTTTGAGCTCCCCCTCCACCCACAGCCCGGCCCCCCAAGGCACGCCCAACGTGGCGCACATTCCGCATCCATCGATCGCCTGGAGCGATTGCGGTGGCGGCTTTCAGTGCGGAAGACTCAGCGTCCCGATCGACTACGCCCATCCACACGCAACGAAGATCGGCATCTCGGTCATCCGTCGTCCGGCGAGCGATCCGTCTCGCCGGCTCGGGTCGTTGGTGCTCGATCCGGGGGGGCCGGGGGGGTCGGGGGTCTCCTGGCTACGAAGCGTTTCGTCGTTGTTCTCTGGGCCATCGCAACGCTTTGATCTCGTCGCCTTCGACCCGCGCGGGGTCGGCGAGAGCGCTCCGGTGCGGTGCCTCGACGATCGCGGACTGGACGCCTACTTCCAGATCAATCCCGTGCCGACGTCTCCTCGTACGAAGCACGCATGGATCGCGGCCAACAAACGCTACGACCGAGCCTGCAAGCAAGGTGACAAGAAACTGCTGGCGCACATCGCAACACGCGATGAAGCCATGGACGTCGAGTTGCTCCGTCGCGCCCTCGGGGACGGGAAGCTGACCTACATGGGGTTCTCTTATGGAACGTTCCTCGGTGAGATGTACGCGTCGCTGTTCCCGTCGAAAGTAAGAGCTATGGCTCTGGACGCAGTTGTGCCACCGCGCCTGACCACAACTCAATTGATCCTCGGCCAGACAAGAGGTTTCGCCCAGGATCTGCGCGACTTCTTCACGTGGTGCCGCGCGAACGGCTGTTCGCTCACCGATTCGGGGGATCCGCAGGATGCATTCGATTCGCTCGTGCAGAATCTCCAGAGTCACGATCTGCCTGCCGGAAGCCGGACGCTTGCACTGGGCGAGGCAACCTATGGGGTGGCCGACGCTCTCTACGACTCGCGCAGTTGGCCTCAGCTCTCTTCCGCATTGTCGGCGGCGGTCGGTGGGGACGGCAGCCAGCTCCTCGCTCTGTTCGACGATTACGCGCAACGAGATACGCAAGGCCACTACACGAACGAATTCGATGCCTACAACTCGATCGTGTGCGCGGATAGACCATCGCCTCGCTCGGCATCGCGCTACGGAGAGCTTGCGAATAAGCTCCAGCGGCGTTATGGCACCTTTGGTTCGTTCATCGCGTGGCAATCCCTTCCGTGCGCCTACTGGCCCGAGACTCCCGCGCCGCTTCCCGCGAAACTGACGTCGCATCGGCTCGCCCCGATCCTCTACATCGGAGGAACCCACGATCCCGCGTCGCCGTACTCGTGGGCGAAGCAAGCTCACCACGACACTCGGGGCTCGATACTCCTGACGCGCGTTGGTGAGGGCCACACGTCCTACGGCAAGAGTCAATGCGTTCACAACGCGGTTGATGCATATCTGATCGACTTGAAGCTTCCGCCGCGTCACCAGCGCTGCTCGAGCATCTGATGAACCCGATCCGCACGACGTATCTCACCGCCTCGGCAGCGGCTCGTGAAGTGCTCGGCCATCCCGAGGTCGCACGACGTTGGGATGAGCCAAGCACGCTCCAGAGCTTCAGCATCCGGGGTCTGGCCGGACATCTTGTTCGTGCGGTCGGTTCGACCGTTGCCTATCTCGACCGTGGCGATCCGGACGGTGCGCCGATCACCGCCGCCGCTTACTACGCACAAGCCGTCGAAACCTCCGACGTGGATGCCGCGCTGAACGTCTCCGTCCGCGAACGTGGAGAAGCCGAGGCGAAAGACGGATATCAAGCGCTGATCGCCCGCTACGACGAGATGTCTGGTGACCTCCAGATGCGCCTCGAGACCGAAAGCTCGGATCGCAAGGTGCGCGTCTACAAAGACCTAGTTCTGCTACTCGACGAGTATCTGGTCACCCGAATCATCGAACTGCTCGTTCACACGGACGATCTTGCGGTGAGCATCGGTATTCCAACACCGCAGCCGCATGAGGCAGCAGCGCGACTCGCTATCGCCAACTTGGTCGAGGTTGCCCTCGTGCGGCATGGAGACACAGCCGTGCTGCGAGCACTCACTCGCCGCGAACGCGACGCGGTAGACGCGCTCCGCGTTATCTAAGGCTTACGGCGCCGGTGGTACCGGCGTGGCAACGACGCCCGGCCCTGCAGTCATCTCCGCGCGTGTGGCTCCCATGACGACCATCACACCTCCGGTGAGCGCGAGGACGATCGGCACTGCAAGAAGGAACCAGAATCCGAGCTCGGGATGGAAGTGCGCCAGCTTCAGGAGAGCGACGATGGGCGTCAAGCTCCATAGGTGAGCCGCCGCGACCCCTAGATACACCGATCCTGCCGTTCGTAGATCGGCCACCATCACTGCCAGCACCGCGAGCACTAACGACAATGCAAGAAGTATCGACGCGGCCGGTTTCTGAGAGAAAGGCTTGAGCGAGTCCCGGACTTCGTGACGAACGATGAAGCGCACTTCTACAAGTACCAGTCCGACCACCAAGACGACCACGACGCCCACCCCGATCGCAGCAAAGGGACTGAAGGCCGGCCGAGGCGTGCGATCGACGAAACGCGCGGCCCCCGCAAGCGCGGCTCCGGCAACGAGCACGATCCCAGGGATCACCGATCGGATCGGATATCCGTTGAACCATGCGACGACGCCGAGGCTGAGTCCGGCTCCCAGGATGAATCCCAGCGCGTAGTTCCGCACGGCCGGAAGGAAGCATCCACCTCCGGCCAGGACCAGCAGCGCGCCCAGGATGTAACGGCCCAGGGTTATGAGGGTCTTCCATCTCGTAAGCGGCACGGATCCCCACCCCACGATCAGGATCAAGACTCCCGCGGCCACGGCCACCACGCCGGCTGCGATCGCCAGCTGGACGGTCGGCCCGCTACCCGGCGCCGCTGGTGCAGCCACGATCTGTTCTGTGGAACCCGGATCTGTGGTGCCTGATTGGTCCGTCATGATCCCCCCACGAGTCTGCCTTGTCGGGTTCACTCTACGCGAGTCAAATCCGTGGCCGGGTATTGACCGCGTGATTGCCTGGCCTTCGTGGTGGTCCGGGAACAAGCGCGTCCCTCAACGGCAACGGTGGTGCGCGTGGTCGTCACGACGGTCGCGGTACTCGCGACGATCTACGCGATCTACCAGGTCCGGTCCGTTCTGATCCTTGCGATCGTTGCCCTGTTCTTGGCGATAGGCCTCGATCCGGCCGTCCGTATCCTGGAACGGCGGGGTTTGAAGCGCGGTCAAGCGGTCGCTTTGATATTCCTTGCCGCGATCCTCTTCATCGGAGGATTCATCGCGGCGGTCGTGCCCCCACTCATCTCTCAGGTAGCCCACTTCGCCACCAATCTCCCGCACTACGTTCAAGATCTTGCGGACAAGAACCCGCGGATCGCGCAATTCGTCTCGCAGAATGACATCTCACAGAAGCTGAAAGACGCGACCAGTCACGTGCCGAGCATCATCGGGGGATCCGTCGGAAAGGTCCTCGGTGTGGCGGGGTCGGTAGCGTCGGCCTTCTTCAACATGTTGACCGTCTTCGTTCTAACCATCTATTTCCTACTGAGCCTCGCAAAGATCAGAGACGGCACTCTTCGACTTGTACCTCGCAGTGAACGAGATCGCGTTGCGCGCCTGGTCGATCCGATCCTCGAAAAAGTGGGGGCTTATGTCGCCGGCAACATCGCGACCTCGATGATCGCGGGGGTCGCGTCTTTCATCTTCTTGTTGAGCGGGCGGGTTCCCTACCCCGTGGCTCTGGCGTTATGGGTCGCTATCGCAGACCTGATCCCTCTAGTCGGCGCCACCCTCGGCGCGGTCCCGGCCGTCGTGGTCGCATTCTTCGCGTCACCACTGCAAGGCATAGCTACGTTGATCTTCTTCCTGGTGTACCAGCAGGTCGAGAACTACTACGTCGCTCCAAAAGTTATGACGAAGGCCGTGGACGTCTCGCCCGCCGCGGTACTCCTCGCCGCCTTGATCGGGGCGGGTTTACTGGGGTTCGTGGGGGCGTTGATGGCCATCCCTGCGGCAGCCGCCTTGAAGATCATCGCCCACGAAGTGATCCTGCCGCGCACCGAGAAGGCCTAGAGAGTCAGGCGACGAGCGAGCGGAACCATTCGATCGTTCTGTCCAGTCCGTCTTCGAGCGTCACCTTCGGCTCCCATCCAAGGATCGTCCTTGCGCGCGTAATGTCCGGCCGGCGCACGCGCGGGTCGTCGATGGGGAGAGGCTTGAACTCGATCGCCGAGTTCGATCCCGTGCGCTCGACGATCGCCTCGGCCAACGAGAGGATCGTGTATTCGTCGGGATTCCCCAGATTCACCGGGTCGTGCTCGTCTGACTCGACGAGGCGAGCAAAACCTTCGATCAGATCGTCGACGTAACAGAAACTGCGCGATTGGCTCCCGTCTCCATAAACGGTGATCGGGTCACCTTCCAAGGCCTGCGCGATGAAGTTCGGGATCGCGCGGCCGTCTGCAGGAGCCAGCCGGGGCCCATAAGTGTTGAAGATGCGCCCGATGCGCACGTCTACGCCATGAGCCCTTCGGTATGCGGCGGTGCTCGCTTCTGCGAACCTCTTGGCTTCGTCGTAGACACCGCGGGGGCCGATCGTCGAAACGCTTCCCCGGTAAGACTCCGGCTGAGGATGAACCTCTGGATCCCCGTAGATCTCGGACGTGGATGCGAGCACGAATGTTGCCCCGAATCGCTTCGCGATGCCCAGCGCGTTGATCGTTCCGAGCGCCCCCACCTTGAGCGTGTGGATCGGGTTGGCGAGATAAGCAGGCGGGCTCGCGGGTGACGCAAAACTGAAAACCACGTCGGGTTTTTCGGCGGGAAAATAGGGCTCGATGATGTTGTGCTGTACCAAAGTGAAGTTGGGGGTCCCGACGAGGTGCTCGACGTTGCGGCGGCTCCCGGTCAAGAAGTTGTCGAGACATTCGACCTGCCACCCGCGCTGTAGCCAGTACTCGCAGAGATGAGAACCCAGGAATCCGGCACCACCCGTGATCAATGCTCGACGAGTCACGCGAACGCTTCCGTCAGTGGACTAGGAGCTCGGCAACCTGAACGGTGTTCAGCGCCGCTCCCTTACGCAGGTTGTCGGCTACGCAGAACAGCTCCAACGCGCGCTCATCGAACCGATCCTGTCTGATCCGGCCCACGTAGCAGGCATCCCGTCCCGCCGCTTCCAGAGGGGTCGGGTAGATCCCTGCGGCGAGGTCGTCCACTACCTCGACCCCCGGAGCATCCTCGAGAACGGCGCGAGCCTGATCCGGCGTCACCGGTCGCGCGAACTCGGCGTGAACCGAGACACCATGGCCCACGACCACGGGCACGCGCACGCACGTCGCAGTGACGCGTAGGTCGGGTAGGCCCATGATCTTTCGCGTCTCGTTGCACAACTTCAGTTCCTCGCTTGTATAGCCGTCTTCCGTGACCGAACCGCATTGCGGGATGACGTTCAACGCGAGCGGATGTCCGAACGTGTCTCCCCCTAACAGGACGTTGCGAGCCAAGCCCGCAACGACGTCGTCGGGTTCCTTCGCGGCTCGCTGCACTTGGTCCCACAACTCGTCGACGCCGGGGCGCCCCGTCCCCGACGCGGCCTGGTATGACGCCACGATCAATCGTTGAAGCTCGAATCGATCGTGGAGGACGGCCAGCGGAACCACCATCGCAAGCGTCGTGCAATTGGGCGATGCCACGATGCCTTTCGGCCGGTCGGCAACTCTTCCCCCGTTGACTTCAGGCACCACGAGCGGCACGTCAGGATCCATCCGGAACGCAGCCGAGTTGTCGACGACGACGGCACCCCGCTCGACCGCGACCGGTGCCCATTCAGACGACACCTCGTCGGGGACGTCGAACAGGGCGATGTCGGCGCCGCCGAAGACATCGGGTGCGAGGGCAACCACTTCGAGTTCGTTCCCCTTGTAATCGAGCTTCCTACCGGCCGACCTAGGAGACGCGACGGCGACGACTTCGCCGGGAAACCCGCGCTGCTCGAGGATCCGAAGCATCTCCGAACCGACCGCACCGGTAGCTCCGACCAGAACGGTCCTCACGAGTCGCTCTGATCCCCGTCGGCCGCGACGGCCCTTAGCTGGTCGGTGACGGTGGCCGGATGTTGCTCGCGCATGATCACCTCGGTAGAGAGCTCGAATCGATCGTGCAGCGCCTTTACCGCCCGTTCGACTTCGGCGGCTCTGACTACACAAGAGATCCTGATCGACGATGTCGATATGACTTCGATATTGATGCCGGCGTCGGCGAGCGCGTCGAACATGTCGGCCGCCACCCCCGGGTTGCTCTTCATCCCCGCACCGACCAGAGAGATCTTGCCGATATCTGCGTCCTTATCCACGCCCTGAGCGCCCACGTCTGCAGCGATCGAGTCGAGGAGCGGTCCGATCCGCCGAAGATCCTCGATCGGGCAGGTGAAGAAGATGTCGGTGAAGCCTTCTTCGGAGACGCTTTGGACGATCATGTCGACGTTGACCCCGTCGTCGGCAAGAGGTCTGAAGACGCGCGCCGCCACTCCCGGTTGGTCGGGCACCCCCAAGATCGTGACCTTGGCCTCGGAAGTGTCGTGAGCGACCCCGGAGATGATCGCTTGTTCCATGCGCTCATCCTCCCTTTTGATCCACGTTCCTTCCGCATCCGAGAAAGATGACCGAACGTGGAGGAGTACCTCGTAGTTCCGAGCGTATTCGACACACCTGAGCATCAGCACCTTGGCTCCCGATGCCGACAGCTCGAGCATCTCCTCGTAAGAAACCGCGTGAAGCTTGCGGGCCTCGGGAACGATGCGCGGGTCCGCCGTGTACACGCCCTCCACATCGGTGTAGATCTCGCACGTTCCTGCCCCGAGCGCAGCGGCAAGAGCTACCGCAGTCGTGTCGGACCCACCTCTGCCAAGGGTCGTCACGTCGAAGCTCGTAGAGACCCCCTGGAATCCTGCGACGATCGCGATCTTGCCTGCGTCGAGAGCCTCGAGCACGCGCTTGGCCCGCACGTCCACGATCCTGGCTCTGCCGTGTCGCGTGTCGGTCACGATCCCGGCCTGGGAGCCGGTGAAGGAGATCGCCTCGTGACCAAGCTCGATGATCGCGATGGACAACAAAGCCATCGAGATGCGTTCTCCGGCCGACAGAAGCATGTCCAGCTCGCGTGCGTGCGGGAGTGGAGAGATCCGAGCCGCCATCTCGACGAGCTCATCGGTCGTGTCGCCCATGGCCGATACGACGACGCAGACGCGCTGGCCGGCCTCTGCCGCGGCAACGACTCGCCGGGCTACTCCTTGGATACGGCTCGCGTCGGACACCGACGTGCCACCGTATTTCTGAACCACGAGAGCCATACCGTCACGTTAGCGGACGGGCCCTGCCTTTCTGTAGCTCCTAGATCTACCGGTCAGATCGTCTACACGAGGGCAAGGGGCCCTGGCTCAGTCGCCGCAGTGCTGCTTGTTCCCGGGACCTTGCTTGTCGTGGTCGCAATCGTGACCGTGATCCGGTTGCGGGTCGCCCTTGGGTGAGTCGCTGGGGGCCGGAGACGGAGGCGGAGCCTGGGTCGGCTTCGGCGTGGGGTGAGACGGATGCGTCGGGTGTGGCTTGGGGCCGCCCGATGAGCCACCCGACCCACCAGACCCTCCGGATCCTTTCTTGGTTCCACCCGGTTTCGAGGTGGTCCCGTGGCTCGACGTCGAGGACTTGCCCGAACCGCTCGTCCCGTGATGGGAAGAGCCACTCTTATCCGCGTGGTGCGATGGGGCCCGCGATCGATGGTGGTTGGACGATTTTGCAGTTGGGTCCGCGTGAGCACCCGAGCGGACCCCGGCGCCATGGATGCGGAGAGCTGAAACCTGTGCTTCGTTCCGTGTAGCGGGCGCCGCAGCAACGTGAGAGCTGTGGTTGTGGGTCCCATCGAATCCGTGGAACGCCGGCATGCTCGGCACGAGCGCGGCCAGCAGGACGGCCGCCCCGACACCGCCGGCTGCCGGCGCGACGTTCCCGAGGCCCCAGCGCTTCAGCCACGCAGACGCGCGACGGATCCATCCGGACGGTGCAGCAAGGAACGCCAGCAATCCCGTGACCGGAACGCGTACCGGTAGCGTCATAACGAAGGCTGTGACGACATCCGGATCGAATTGGGTTCCGGCATGTTGCTGAAGGATCTCGATCGCCTCGTCACGGCTTGCGCCTGGTCGATACGGCCTGCTCGAGGTGATCGCGTCGTAGGTGTCCGCAACGGCGATGATGCGGGCGAACAGCGGGATCTCGGTCGCCGCCAGTCCGTCTGGATATCCGAAGCCGTCCCACCGTTCGTGATGGTGGCGAACGGCCGAAACGACATCGACACTTGCAACGAGGGACACCATCCACGCGCCGACGACGACATGCTCCTGAACCAGCTGTCGTTCGTACGCGCTAAGTTCGCTCGGCTTACGCAAGATGCGATCGGGGACACGGATCTTCCCAACATCGTGCAGGGTTGCCGAAGTACGGAGCTCTTCCACCTCGGCAGGGGGCAAGCCCATCGCGAGCGCCGTGCGATACACGTGACGCGAGACGCGCTGCGAGTGTCCGTGCGTGTAGGGATCCTTGCTCTCGAGCGCAGCCGTGAGCTCTTGTAGTACGGCAAGTTGCTGGCCCGGGGTGATCTGGACGTGATCGATGGGACGACCCTCGCGGTCGAGTCCCAGCAAGCTCGTGCCGTGCTCGAGGCGTCGCTCGAGACGATTGCGATGCATCCATCCCCACAACATGAGCTCGTCGAAGGACACATCGGCACTCGCGGGGTTCCTGTGCCACACGGCCGCACCGATGGTGATCGCTGCGATCGAGAAGAACAAGAAGACGAGCGCATCGACGGCGATCGGAGGGTGGGGCGACATGAGAGCCGCGACGAGAGCCGTCGCGAGCAACGGTCCACCGATGGTCGCGGTCGTCGCAAGGATCGCCTTGGAGAGATAGGGCCTGACGTCTACATGCTCGTCGTTTTTGATCGCGTCCCCCGCAGATTGACTACGCACGGCATCCTACTGGCTGCAGACAGTACTCGCCAAGTAGGGGAGATACCCGCGCTTCTCTTGCTTCTAACGTCCAGAATGTCCTTGCGTTACGCGATTTTTCGCGACCTGCCCCACCCCTTGAGGCGGCCCCGCTCCCTAGCCGGTGATCTGACGCCGGCCCTCCAGGGCGCGTCCCAGCGTCACCTCGTCGGCGTATTCGAGATCGCCCCCGACCGGGAGCCCAGAAGCGAGCCGGGTGGTCTGGACGCCCAGTGGCGCTAACACCCGCGCCAGATACATCGCAGTCGCCGTCCCCTCGGTATTCGGATTCGTTGCGACGATGACCTCTTGAGCAGGCGGTTGCCCGTTGGAGCCGCGCACGCGCGCGAGGAGCTCGGCGCTGCCGTGTCCCCGGTTACGTCGGGCGAGCTCCGCGTCTTCGGCT
>JAXDJM010000271.1:0-4517 GCA_034665605.1 Actinomycetota bacterium
GTTCTGGAGCGTGGTGACGTCACCCAGCTCGCGCCCTTCGGCCACGTCACGTAGAAGACGTCGCATGATCTTGCCCGATCGCGTTTTGGGCAGATCGTCGGTGAAGATGATCGATTGTGGGCGAGCGAGCTTTCCGATCGTCTTCGCGACGTGCTCTCTCAGCTCGCTCATCAGCGCTTCGTCGCTGGTCGTGGACGCTTTGATCGTGACGAAGGCGACGATCGTCTCGCCCTCTTTCGGATCTTTGCGGCCGACGACTGCTGCCTCGGCAACCCCTTTGTGATCGACCAACGCCGACTCGACCTCGTATGTCGATATGCGGTGCCCCGCGACGTTCATCACGTCGTCGACGCGACCGAGCAACCAGAAGTAGCCGTCGTCATCGAGCTTGCATCCGTCGCCCGGGAAGTAAGTCTTGTCGCCCCACTTCGAGAAGTAGGTCTCGCGATAACGATCGTCGTCGCCGAAGATCGTGCGGAACATCGATGGCACCGGGCGCTTCAGCGCGAGATACCCACCACCCCCGCGACCGACCGGTTCACCTTGTTCGTCGAGCACGTCGGCCGAGACACCGGGGTATGGCTTCGTAGCCGAGCCGGGCTTGAGCGTTGTGAGCCCCGGCAGCGGAGTGATCATGATGGCGCCGGTTTCGGTTTGCCACCAGGTGTCGACGACGGGAGCGTTGCCACCACCGATGAACTCCTGGTACCAGATCCATGCTTCGGGATTGATCGGCTCGCCGACCGATCCCAGGAGTCTCAGCGATGAGAGGTCGTGCTTGGCAGGTAGGTCGGTGCCCCACTTCATGAACGTTCGGATCGCGGTCGGGGCGCAGTACAGGATCGTGGCGCGGTACTCCTCGATGATCGACCACCAGCGATCTTTGTCGGGGAAGTCGGGAGCCCCCTCGTAGAGGATCGAAGTACAGCCGTTCGCGAGGGGGCCGTAAACGATGTAGCTGTGCCCCGTCACCCACCCGATGTCGGCCGCGCACCAGTAGACGTCCGATTCAGGTTTGATGTCGAAGACCAGATGGTGCGTCGACGAAACGCCGGTCATGTAGCCGCCGGTCGTATGAACGATGCCCTTGGGTTTCCCCGTCGTGCCCGACGTGTACAGGATGTAGAGCATGTCCTCGGCGTCCATCGGCGCGGCGTCGAACTTTTCCGAGGCACCGGCGACAAGCTCTGCGTAATCGACGTCGCGGCCCTCGACCATCGGTACGTCTTCTTTCGTGCGCGCAACGACCACGACCTTCTCGATGCTCGGCGTCTGTTCGAGGGCTTCATCCGCGTTCGCCTTGAGTGGCACGATCTCGCCGCGTCGATAGCTTCCATCGGCGGTGATCAGGATCTTGCACTCGGCGTCGTTGATCCGATCGCGAAGCGACTCCGCCGAGAATCCTCCGAATACAACAGAATGTGGCGCCCCGATCCGAGCGCACGCGAGCATCGCGATCGGGAGCTCGGGGATCATCGGCATGTAGATCGCGACACGGTCGCCTTTGGTGAGCCCCAGGTCTTTCAAGGCATTCGCGAGCTTGCATACTTCGGCGTGCAACTCCCGATACGTAACCGTACGTTTGTCACCCTCGGGCTCGCCGACCCAGTGATAGGCGACGCGCTCTCCGTTGGACGCCAGATGCCGATCCAGGCAGTTGTAGGACGCATTCAGCTTGCCGCCGATGAACCACTTGTGGTGCGGAGGGTCGAGCTCGGAGACCGTGTGCCACTTCTCGAACCAGTCGAGTCTCTCCGCCTGCGATGCCCACCACGCGTCGGGATCGCGATCTGCCTCGAGATAGATCGAGGGGTCGTTGGCGTTGGCTTGCGACGCGAACTCGGACGGGGGGTCGAAGGTCCGGCGCTCCTCCAGGAGCGCTTCGATCGTCTTCTGAACCTCTTTGTCGACCACGGCCTCCCCCTTCGCAGTTCGACTCGCGACTTTATCGGGCGACAATAGGCCGATGAGCAAAGTTGTCTCGGACGGGGGGCGTAGCAAGACGTCCGTTCGGGTTACGAAGGTCCGGGGCCGCGACACCGTAAGGCGATCGGACGTCGTTGCCGCGGAAGAGCCGATGGAGATCCGGGTCGGGACCTGGTCCCAGCCGCCGGTGGCGGTTGCGGTGACCATGCGAACGCCGGGCTACGACTTCGAGCTGGCTGCCGGCTTCCTTTTTACCGAGGGGATCATCGGTCCTGGAGATATCGAGCGCGTCTCGTATTGCGACTCGCTAGAAACCGATCAGGACTTCAATGTCGTGACGGTTCGAACCAACAGGCCCATCGAGGAGTCGTCGATAGCGCATCGCAACTTCTACGCCACGTCGAGCTGCGGGGTGTGTGGCAAGGCGTCCCTCGACGAGATCGAGGTCCGCTGCGCGCCGCTTGCAGACGGTCCGGTGGTCGCGTCGTCCACGATCGTGGGGCTGCCCGATCGGTTGCGCGAGAAACAGCGGGTCTTCGAACAAACCGGTGGCCTGCACGCGGCCGGGCTGTTCTCATGCAACGGAGATCTTGTGGCCGTTCGCGAAGACGTCGGGCGCCACAACGCGGTCGACAAGATCGTCGGTCGCTCGCTCTTGTCGACCGAGATCCCGCTTAACGATGCCGTCCTGATGGTTTCGGGGCGGACGAGTTTCGAGATCGTGCAGAAAGCGGCCGTGGCCGGGATCCCAATCGTGTGCGCGGTATCGGCGCCGTCGTCTTTAGCCGTCGACGCCGCGGAGTCGTTGGGGATGACCTTGGTCGGCTTCGTGCGCGACGACTCGTTCAATGTCTACACGCATCCCGAGCGCATCGACACGAGCAGCGGTGACAATGCATCGAGCATCAAGTAGCGCCGCCGAACTGCACGCCTCCGCGACACTGCCGGAATTGATTCCGTGCCAGTCCGACTTGAGCTTCTGTTTGGCCGTGCAGTGACGATTCTCGCGTCTGTCCCCCAAAGGTTCTCTTCTTTCCCCTCGGGCGACCTGATGACGGCTTGACGCTACCGAGCGGTGCTCACAGAACCAAGAGGTCAGGTGTCAACCCCTGATTGGGGTTTCCCCATAATCACCCAAATCGTCCTACTGTTGGAAATACCCACCGTGAGAAGGGGCGCGGTCTTCGCACGGACCCTCAGGTGGGAATGAGTCATCATTCTCATACCCGGGGTCCGGGCAGGGACCATTGGGTGATCCTTCGAAGCTCGTCGCCACATACCAACGGTAATGTTGGCCACTCATTGGACCTAGCGCCCTTTTCTTGAAAGCTATCTTGACAGTATGGCCGCTGGGGCGTCTAACCCTTACATTCCCTAACTTCACGGGATATTGCGGATCGTCCTTATAGAGTTCCGCAACTAAACCGTTGCTCTTCTTGAAATGGACCCAAACGTACCGTTCCCATGCTTGATCTCCATCCGTATTGAGCGCCAGTCCGATCCAGTTCTCGGAGCGCCTCAGTAGACGACTTCTCCACGCTTTCCTGATCTTGACCCGATGAGTAAACCGTGTCCCCCTGTGTCCCTGTTGGGACAAGACAATGTCTAACCGGCCCGGCATATCTCTTCCGTCCCGGAAACGATGTCGGCTCGCAAGCGCGGAGACGGGCGACATCAGTAAAGCGATTGCAACAAGCAGGCTGGTGATTCTTCCCACTGCTCCTTGCTCTGCATCAAGCTTCATCGTGATCACCGTTCCTTGTAGAAGCTCCCGAGGCGCGATGTTGTCTACTTTATGAGGAACCGGCCTCACCCTCGGACTGCACACTCGTTCAACGTTTACTCACATCCCGAGCGCATCGACACGAGCGTTTAGTGGTGGGTTCGGCCCCCCAATAGCGCGACGGCGTGATTCAGCACGGGGGTCAGTGCTTCCAGGCTTTCCGTCACACCGGCGGGGGATCCCGGCAGGTTCACGATCAAGGTGGTACCGAGAGCTCCAACGACCCCACGCGACAGTGCGGCCATCGGCGTCTTCTTGATTCCCTCGATCCGCATCAGCTCGGCGAGACCGCGTGCTTCCTTCTCGATCACCGCCATCGTGGCCTCGGGGGTCACGTCGCGCGGACCCAAGCCGGTTCCACCTGTCGTGACGATGAGATCGACAACAACGGCGAGCTCACGCAAGCGATGCTCGAGCACATCTTGCAGGTCCGGCACGACGGAGGTTTGCGTGACGCGGAAACCCGCCGACTCCAGAGCTGCTACCGCGGCGGGGCCCGATGTGTCTTCGCGCTTGCCTTCGCTGGCGGAGTCGCTGACGGTGATGATGGCGGCCAAGAAAGGCCCGCTCACGACAGCACGCTGT
The DNA here is from genome assembly GCA_034665605.1 of Actinomycetota bacterium. GTDB lineage: Bacteria > Actinomycetota > CADDZG01 > CADDZG01 > WHSQ01 > JALZGD01. The sequence continues at coordinate 4,295 of JAXDJM010000271.1, forward strand.
AGAGCCGCCCGCCGTCTTCGACCACCGACACGCCGGTGAGATAGGACGCGCGCTCCGACGCGCAGAACGCGACCAGGTCGCCGAACTCGCGCGGCTCGCCGTAACGACCGAGCGGTATCTCCTTGACCGCGTCGGCTCTGACTTCTTCGATCGATCGACCCGACCCGGCTGCGTTTGCGTTCTCGATCTGCTCGATGCGCGGCGTGTCGAACGTTCCGGGAGC
>JAXDJM010000272.1:0-3338 GCA_034665605.1 Actinomycetota bacterium
TTCCAGGACGAAGCCGAGTGCAACGAGGCCGATGTTGAGACTGCCGAGCAGCGAAAGAGACTTACGGACGCCCGCGATCTGAGGCAGCACGAGATATTCGACGATCAGCGCGAGCGCGCCCCGTAGCTCCTCCAATATGCGTTGGACGTAACGCTCGGCCAGCGTCCGGTAAAGGCCTCCCTTATCGCCGAAATGCTTGTAGAGGATCGGCTTCGTCACACCGGCGGCTGCCGCGATCTCGGACATCGACGCCCGTGGCCCATCGCGTCGAACGATCTGGTCGGCGGCCTCGAGAAGCTCGCTGCGGCGGCGTAGGCGTGCCTCGTCCCTGAGGGGGTCTCGAGCCCTGCGACGGAGATGCGGTGTTTGTGGCATATTACCGAGGGTAACCGTTACTGAGGGTAACGGCAACGACGCAGCAGTGACTGGAGGGAGCGAGCATGGCGATAGCGGCTACGACGGCACCACCGGCAGGTGGGGCTCCCACGGCAGATCTGATCTGGTCGGGGATCGTCGCCATCCTTTTCGTCGCCATCTTGATCGCGTTCGCCGTGTATCACCGGTCGGGGGGCAGCCCGCTGACGCGACTCGCGCGATTCGGCGAGCGGGTGTCGGGGCTCCCCGGATGGGCGGCCATCCCCGCCGCTGTGGCCGGTGGGTCCCTGTTGATCGCGGTCTACGGGTTCTACTGGGACGTCGCCACGCACATAGACACCGGGCGCGACCCAGGCCCGTTCGCGAACGCGGCTCACTACTTCATCATCGTCGGGCTCGCCGGGATAGGGATCGCCGGCTATCTGGCGCTGATCATCGGAGCAGATGCCTCCGACGAGCGGGCGGTGCGCATCAGAGACGACTGGCGCGTTCCGGTGGGCGGGATCCTTCTGTTCGTGTGCGGGATGATCGCACTGGCCGGTTTCCCCCTGGACGATCTGTGGCACCGCATCTTCGGTCAGGACGTGACGTTGTGGGGGCCGACGCACATCCAGATGGTTGGGGGGGCCGCGCTGTCAACCCTCGCGCTGTGGGTCCTCGTTACCGAAGGGACGCGCGCTCGCGTTGCGGCGGCGGTTCACAGCAAAGCGATGCATCTCGAAGAGATCCTGCTGGCGGGATCGTTCCTGGTCGGTCTGTCGGCGTTCCAAGCGGAGTTCGACTACTCGGTGCCGCAATTCCGCTTGCTCTATCAGCCGGTCCTCATCGCGATGGCCGCGGCCACGGCTCTTGCTCCCGCGCGCATCCGCTTGGGCCGTGGTGGGGCGCTGAAATCGGTTGCTTGCTTCCTCGCCATCCGCGGCATCCTCACCCTGATCGTCGGGCCCGTTCTCGGGCACACGTCGTTGCACCTTCCGCTCTATCTCGCCGAAGCAGTGCTGGTGGAGCTGATCGCGCTGTGGCTGTCGCCGAAGCGCCATCTCGCATTTGGGGCCGCATGTGGATTTGCGATCGGAACCGTCGGAGTGATCGCGGAGTGGGGATGGAGTCACGTCGCGATGGCGTTCCCGTGGCCCTCATCGCTGATGCCGCAGGCACTGCTCGTGGCCGCCGTGGGAGCAACGTGCGCGGGAGCGATGGGCGGCTACATCGGTCGGGCTCTATCTCCACCCGATGCGCCGCGCGAGCACGTGGCCAAGTGGATCCCCGCGGTCGTTGGGGCCGGCATCCTGTTCGCGTCCTTCTTCCCGTTGCCGATCGCGAACGACGTGCGCGCGACCGTGGACGCGACGCTCAATCCGGTCGCTCGACCGGGAGCCGGCAAGTGGGTCGACGTCACCGTGCGCCCGCATCCTGCCGGCGCGATCGGAAGTTACGACTGGTTCGACGTCACGTCATGGCAGGGGGGCGGCAGCGTAGTCGCGCCGCTCGAACCGAACGGCGATGGGTCCTACACCGCGTCGGCCGCAGTTCCCGTGTACGGGCAGTGGAAGACGCTAGTCCGGCTTCATGAAGGTTCGTCTATCGAAGCGGTGCCCATCTACATGCCGCCGGATCCCGCGATCCCTGCACCGATCATCGCGGCCCCCGATCACTTCACGCGTCCGTTCGTCCGAGACAAGAAGCTGTTATTGCGCGAGGCGAAGACCACGAGTCCCTGGATCAGTTACGTCGCCTACGCGATCCTCGGCGGCATCTTTCTGGTGTGGTTGATCGCTCTCGGTTGGGGGCTCAAACGGATGGACGGCCCCGCCCCGAAGAGAGGCTCGCTGCGCCGTCAGCGCAAGCCCTCTTTAGCTACTTCGTAGCCGTCGGGGGATCGAGCATCAGGGGAGCAGTGCCTCCGGGATCCCGTTTGCCGACTTTCGGATCCGCCTGAGCGCTTTCTTCATCGACCGATCGGCATCTTGAGGGTCGTCGCCGAAGGCAACGAACGCATTGCGAGCGGTTGTCAGCAATAACGCCGAAACGCCGTCGACCGTGAGCATGGCCGCCAGATGGAGCGCGGCCACGCCGTGGACCGAGGCCCACAGTTGCGTAGCCAGGTTCCATGCGTCGCCCATCGAGAACCGTTTGGCATCGATGCATCTCTGTACCGCGTCGACAAGCGTTTGAAAGGTGTCGAGCCCCACTTCGGAGTCGGAGGCATCCACGGGCCCTTCCATGAACATCGCCCGGTACAGGGTGGGATTCTGGAGTGCGTTCAAGAAATATGCCCAGCCAAGCTCCGTGAGATCGGCGACGGGGTCGGCGGTCTTCGGAACGCGAGCCAGAAAGGCGGCGAGTCTCTCGAAGCCGTCCCGGCGAACGGCACGCCGCAGCTCGTCCATGCTTCCGAAGTGCGTGTAGACGGACATGGTCGAGGTCCCCACCTCGGCCGCAAGCCTGCGGGTCGTGAGGGGTTCGTGCTCGGCCACCAGACGGGCGGCAGTCTCGACCAACGCGTCGCGGACGGCAGGGTCTGCGCTACGTGGGCTCATCGTTTGACAGTGTTGCATATCAGCGTTATAAGTCAATCCAGAACAACGTTATGTATCGACCCGACCGGGAGGTAGCGATGTACGACGTGATCGTGGTCGGCGCCCGGTGCGCCGGTGCCCCCACCGCGATGCAACTGGCTCGCAAAGGCCACAGTGTCTTACTCGTCGATCGTGCGAAGTTTCCGAGCGACACGATGTCGACTCATTTCATCCAGCTCCCCGGGATGCTCCGGCTTCAGCGGTGGGGGATCGTCGACAAAGTTGCAGGTACGAATTGCCCGCCCGTCACGATCGGACGTCTTTCGATCGACGGCGAGGTTGCCGAGGCCGAGTTCCCCATGCCGGAAGGGATCGCAGGTCTCCTCGCGCCGCGTCGCACGGTCCTCGACAAGATCCTCGTCGATGCGGCGGTCGATGCAGGGG
>JAXDJM010000273.1:0-3146 GCA_034665605.1 Actinomycetota bacterium
ATCCTTATGTGGTCCAAGCCTTCAGCCTTCCATGTCCGAGGTTCAAAACAGCCTCGTTTTGGCCATATTCGGGATCAGGTCGCCCGCTTCGACACAACGGACGTTCCGGTAGCGGAGGGGACATATCCGGTCGTTCCAGGAGGATTCCCGTTCGTCCTACAGAAATAGGAAGCCACCGGCTGGGTCCTCGGGTTAGCCGAGGCCGATATCCGCCGGAGCATCCGGGAGGTGCGATGGGAGTCAGTGCGCGAGCGCGACGAACGTCGATCGCTCTTGGACTTATCGCGGCCCTGGGCGTGAGTTCCCAGGTCGCCGCCGCTCCCCGGGTTCGCCCGACCACCTCGGTGCACACGCAGAGTTGCCTCCACTCCGCCGAGCTCAGCGGCGACGCACATGCCGCGCTCTCGTGCATCCAGGGTAGCGGCCCCGGCCCCCGGACCTCATCGCTCGCTCCCGCTCCCGTCCCTTCCGTTCCGGCGATCTTGCCCTCCGGCACGGACGGGTGCGCGGCGTCGGGGGTCGACGACCAGTGCGAGGCATGGTCGACCGCCTTCCAAGATGACGCCGAGGGCGCCGGCTCCTATCAGTTCCCCAGAGACATCGCGACGAGCCCCGACGGCAAGACCGTCTACATCGCGGCCGAGGACGTCGTTCCCGCGGCGAACGGGTTCGACAGCAAAAGCATCTGGGCGATCGTCGCCTACGACACCGCGACGGGAGCGCAACGGTGGATCGCCCACTGGGGCGACCCGAGCGGTTACAGCATCCCGGTGGCGATAACCGCCGGCTCCAACGCGGTGTACGCGACGGGCATGGGGTCGACCTCGTTCAGCGATGTCGATTCACACCTCACGACGATCGCTTTCTCACCCGTCGACGGGTCTCAACTATGGAGATCCACCTACGACGGGCCGAACAACGTCTTCGACAACGGAACGCATGTCGCACTGGATCCCCGCGGGAAGAACGTCTACGTCGCCGGCGTCAGCGCGGAGTCGAACGCGAGCGATCTCGACTACGTCGTGTTGGGATACGACGCAACTACGGGAGCCCAAGAATGGGCCACTCGCTGGGCAGGAATCGGAACCGGAGGAGACGACTCACCTTTCGGCATGGCGTTGAGCCCCAACGGTCACATGATCTTCGCGACCGGCTGGAGCGCGGGACCCGGGGACTACAACGTCGACTACGGGACGATCGCAGTCGCGGCAGATGGCCCTCGGGCCGGCACGCTCGAGTGGCAGGCGCGTTACGACGGAGTGGGCGGGCACGCGCCGGATCGAGCCGACGCGGTCGGCGTGTCGCCGAACGGCCGCGAGGTCTTCGTCACCGGGCTGACCAGCATGTCGGGAGATTTCTCCGTCAACTACGGATACGGGACGGTGGCCTACGACGCCACAACCGGCGCACAGCTCTGGGACGCGCGCAAGCAATGGACCGGCACCAACTTCGACGAAGGCGGCGCGCTGAGTGCCGGCCCCCACGACCGCGTGTTCGTCACCGGCCAGGTCACCACTTCCTCGACGCCTCACGACCTCGACTTCGGGACCATCGCCTACGACGCTACGAGCGGCGCCGAGCTCTGGTCCCAACGCTACGGCGGGACGGGAGATGACCTGGAGTTGGGCAATGCGATAGCGGCCGCGCCGGATGGCAGCAACGTCTACGTCACCGGCATCTCGAGCAATTCGAAAACCGCGAACCTGTTCCCCGAACAGAGGACACAGTCCGGAGACGAAGTCACCCTTGGATACGACGCGGCCACGGGAGCGCAGCGCTGGGTGGCCCGATACAACACGACCGGTTACGACTTCGACCTCGGCGAGGAGATGGCGCTGACGCCAGACGGCAGCATGTTGTTCACGGCGGGGACGTTCAAGCACAACCTGTCGACCGACCAGAACTTCTACGACGCCGGTGTCCTTGCGTACAACGTGGCGGCCCCCTTCTCGCCTCCGCCGCCGCAGGAAGAGGACACCTCGCTCGCGTTCACCGACCGCAGCGCGTCCGGAGCTCCGTACTCGGAGCCCGCGACGTTCGAAGCTCGGCTCACGGATACCGGCGGCGATCCGGTCCCCGATGCGACGGTCACGTTCACGCTGGCCGGGGACTCGTCCAGCCGATCTTTTTCGACGACGACGAACGACGACGGGATCGCGACGGTGACCCAGCAGATCACCGAGAAGCCCGGCTCCTATCAGCTCACCGCGCGCTACGAGGGGGAGCCGGACACATTCGGACCGTCTGACGCCACGACACCATTCACGGTCGCGAAGCAGAACTCGAGCCTCTCGCTGACGGTGACGGGCAATGGAAGCAACCGCACTCTGATTGCATACCTGACCAACGCGCGCTCGACCGCGCCGCTCGCCGGACGGACGATCGTCTTCTACGGCAATGGCGAGCAGATCGGGACCGCGGTTACCGGGTCCGACGGTTCGGCCACGCTCGCCGTGCCGCCGAAATACCGGAGCCGCAACGTCTCGTTCACCGCGAGCTTCGATGGCGACGACTATTACCTGGCGTCGCAGTCGCCGGCTACCTGAACAGCGGCAGTGGCTGTTACGTCTGGGTTTTGAACCCAGCCGCCCCATCTGGGGGAAAGAGACGGATTTAAACTGACTCGTCTTGCGCGACGCGCAGCGTTCTAAGAAACGTCGCGAGCATCTCGTAATGCCCTGCCAGCATTAGCAACTCGATACGCTCTTGCTCGTCCAGATGCGCCTCGAGTGCCGCCCAGGCTTCCTCATCGAGATTTCGATCGGCGTGCAGTTGATCAACCGCGGCCAGGATCGCGGCCTCACGAGGGATCCAGGCCCCGTCAACCAACTGCCGCGTCACGTTTTCGATGTCCATGTCACGAAGGCCCGCCCTTCGACCGAGGCGAACGTGGTGGGCGAACTCATACTCGCTCCCGCATAGATGAGCGACGCGAAGGATCACGAGCTCGCTCTCCCGTCGCTGAAGCTTCCCCCCGGGCATGAGCTTTCCCGCGAACCTCAACCATCCTCGGAACAGCCCTCTGTGCCGGCCGAGGGTTAGAAAAAGGTTAGGAGGCCCGGTACCTGCGACTCGTCCGGACACGCGGGCGATGGTCCAGTTGAGCCAGCCCACCTCGGAGCGCCCGCCGGGAGCGATCCGGGGTT
>JAXDJM010000274.1:0-3911 GCA_034665605.1 Actinomycetota bacterium
GGCCCCCTGGTGCGCGCCCTCGGACAAAATCGTTCCGTCCTTGACCACCACGGCGCCGACCCTGGGATTGGGAGACGTGAACGCAGGGCGCGCCGCGACCTCGAGAGCCCGCCTCATGAAGACTTCATCACGATCCTGCGTGCCGACCTCCACACCTCGGGACATGCAGGGCACGTGTCGCATGCCTGCCCATAAGCCCGCGGCAGAGCGTGCGTTCATCGCCCTCTTCTTCCATCCGGACTCGCCGCGGCACGTGCCGGGCATCACCGTCGGCTCCGGGATCCCACCGGATCAGCCGCTGCGAGAGTTCTAGAGGCTCGCAGGCGGGTCGCAGGCTCTAACTGCCGGTCGGGGTTCTCACCCTGCCCCGAAGAGGTTGTCCGCTAATGATACGACGCGAGGACGATTCTTGACTCGGCAGTCAAGAAGTCTTCAGGGCTTGGCCGGGGCCTCTCCTGGAGGCGGCTCGCGGCGCCGGTCGATCGCGTACGCGGACTTCGCTTCCTGCTTCGCGAACTGCTTCATCTCGCTGGCAACCTCCGACGCCTCCCAATGCGAGGTGATCGGGCGCTGGCGGTTCGTCACGATCCCGATCGAGACCGTCGTCATCGGGAAACGATGGAGACGGCTTTGCCGGTCGGGGACCTCGATGTAACCCCGGTCGATGTCCTCGGGGTCGTAGAGGCTCGAGATCTGGTTATCCCAGCAGCTGATGAGGCGGTCGGCGGTGGTCTCCGCGTGGTCGTAGTGGAGGACGGCAACGAAGTCGTCGCCTCCGACGTGGCCCACGAACGTGTCTTCGCCCCCCCGCTCTTGGACGGCTTGCACGACGCAACGGGCGAGCAGGCGGATGCCTTCGTCGCCGCGCAAGAACCCGTAGTAGTCGTTGAATGCCTTGAAATTCGAAAGGTCGACATACAAGAGCGCAAACGGAGCCGCCGCATCGACCCGACGGGCGACCTCTTCCTGCACCTGCACGTTGCCGGGAAGCTGGGTCAACGGGTTGATGGCACGCATCTCGCGCGACCGTCGCAGCGCCGATTTCACCCGAGCGACGAGTTCGACAGGATCGAACGGCTTGATCATGTAATCGTCGGCTCCGGCCGTGAGCCCCACCACCTTGTCGGCAGAAAGCGACTTGGCCGTCAGCATGATCACCGACATGTTGCGAGTCCGCACGTCTCCGCGCAGTCGCTGGCACACCTCGAACCCATCGATCTTCGGCATCATGACGTCCAGAAGGGCAAGGTCGGGCACCAGCTCGTAAGCGTTCTCTAGTGCTTGCTCGCCGTCGGACGCGGTCGAGACCTCGTAGCCCTCGAGTCTGAGGTTCACCTCAACGAAACGGAGGATGTCCTCGTCGTCATCGGCAACGAGCACGAGCTCGCGCTTGTTGTTCACGTACGGCTTCCCAACACGTCGAGCCTTTCTCTCATGCGCCGGGCGGCGGCGGGCGGATTCTTACCATCGAAGATGGCGGAACCCGCAACGAGTATGTCCGCGCCCGCGTCGACCGCGCGATCGACCGTGGTCAAGTTGACACCACCGTCCACCTCTATCTCGGCATCCGAGCCAGTTTTCTCCACCAGCCGCCTCGCGTGGGCGATCTTAGGGGTGACCTCGTCCAGGTAGGCCTGGCCCCCGAAGCCGGGTCGAACTGTCATCATCAGCACTACCGCGATATCTCCCACGAAAGGGGCGATCGTCTCGACGGGGACGTCGGGATGGACTGCCAGCCCCGCCTGAGCGCCGGCTCCTCGGATCTGGTCGACAACCGTCCTGGGATCGGGAACCACCTCGGGATGGAACGAGATGCGATCGGCCCCCACCCGAGCGAACCAGTCCACGTATCGAGCCGGCTCGCTGATCATCAGGTGGACGTGGAGGGGCCGGTCGACGACCCGTCTGATCGCCTCGACCACCGTTGGGCCGAACGTGATGTTCTCGACGTAGTGGCCGTCCATGACATCGAGATGGAACCAATCGACCCACTCCGACACGGATCGGAGCTCCGTCGCCAGAGCCGAGAAGTCGGCCGTCAGGATCGAAGGTGACAGTTTGAGCGTCATCGTCTCGAGTTCTACTCGAAGCGATCGCCGGGTGTCAGGCGAAGCCCATGAGCGATGTCGCGGCCGGACATCCGTCGCTTGCCTTCCAGTTGCGCTTCGACGATGACGGCGGTGGCGTCACCGCACCCCACGAGAAGCTCTTTGCCCGCCTCGACCCCACCCGGAACCAGGTCCCGTGTGTCTGCACGCGCCAACCTGAAGACCCGGAGGCGCCGATCGCCGAGCTTCGTCCACGCCCCCGGTGCAGGATCGAGACCGCGAACGAAACAGCTCAGGTCTTCGAAGCCTCGGTCCCAACCGATCCGGGCCTCTTGTTCGGTGATCTTCGGGGCGTAAGTAGCGAGCGAATCATCCTGCGGCTGCGGTTCGATGGAGCCGCCGACGTAACCGGACACGCTGTCGACCAGGAGCGGTGCCCCCAGAACCGCCAGACGTCGACCGAGAGCCCCGGCCGACTCGCCGCCGGCGATATCGACCTCGATCGAGGCCAGGACCGGTCCCTCGTCCATCCCCTCGGTCAACAGCATGGTGGAGGCGCCGGTCCTTTCCTTGCCTTCCATGACCGCTCGCTGTACCGGGGCTGCTCCCCGGTACTCGGGCAACAGCGAGAAGTGAAGGTTCACGAATCCGTACGGTGGGACGTCGAGGATCGCGCGCGGAAGGATCTTTCCGTAGGCAACGACCGCGGCAACGTCGGGAGCCAGCTCGTGGAGCGTGTCGGCGAATCCCGGGTCCTTAGCCGACGCGGGTTGCTCGACCCGGACTCCCGCCTTGAGAGCGACACTCTTGACCGGTGAATGGGCGAGCTTCATGCCTCGACCCGCGGGCCGATCCGGGTTCGTGACGACCGCAACGACGTCGAGGTCCGAGGCGAGGACCGCTTCGAGTGAAGGCACGGCCCAGTCGGGAGTGCCGAAGAAGACGGTCCTTGTCCCCGCCACCGCTAGAGCGGGTGGACTTCGGCCGTCGTGGATGCCGATCCGAGGCCGAGCGCGCTCTCGCTCAGCTTGCCGACGGCCTCACGCTTCAGATCGGACGGGAGGCGATCGATGAACAGGACGCCGTCGAGGTGGTCGATCTCGTGCTGGCACACCCGTGCCAGCAGGCCTTCCGCTTCGAGTCGCACCGGGTCGCCGGAGGCATCGATGCCCTGGACGACGACCGACGCGGCCCGTTCGACCGGGTAGAGGAGACCGGGAAGCGACAGACACCCTTCGTCGTCGACCTCGACGTCACTTGAACGCCCGACGATGACCGGGTTGATCACGACGCCATGGGCCTCGTCGACTTCCCATACAAAAAGGCGGTCCAGAACCCCGACCTGCGTTGCCGCCAGCCCAACGCCGGGGGCCTCTCGCATCGTCTCGATCATGTCGTCGATGAGAGCTCGATGCAGGTCTGTAACTTTCTCCACCTCGCGGGCGCGCTCGCGCAAGACTGGGTCTCCGAAGGTTCGTATCGCTCGTGTGCCCATCGCGCTGGAATCCTAAAGGTGCGGTAGCGGTGAGCTTGCTGTTCGGAGCACTAGCGAGGATCGACGTCGAAGGACAGGGTCCTTCCGTCGGCAGACGACGCCAGATCGCGCAATGCCGCCGCCGTTCTTTGTGCGTTCGGGCACTTTGCAACGAGCGTGGCGCCGTCCCTGCCGGCTCGCGGCGCGGGCCCCACCACCTGTGCTCCGGTCGACTTGCACACGGCGGCCGCCGCCGCGAGAGCTTCCGAATCGATCGCAGGCCCCCGGATCGATATCAGCTCGGAGAATGGGGGGTATCCGAGCTCCCGGCGGCTCGCCACTTCGTGTCGAAGGAAGAACCCGTAATCCGCGCGCGCTATCGCTTGCAG
>JAXDJM010000275.1:0-5503 GCA_034665605.1 Actinomycetota bacterium
GCCTGAGCGCGCATCGCGGGAAGCTCTGCTCGAGCCTCGATCGCCGATCGCTCGGCTTCGACCACGGCGTCACGCGCGCGCGAAAGCTCGTCGTCGGTGGCGGAGAGCTCGACTTCCCGTGCTTCCAATCGACGGCGACACGTAGCCACACGTTCGGCAGCCCCGGAGGCCAGAGCATCGAGACGACGCAACTCCTCATCCGAGGTCGCGACCTCTTGCCATCTCTGCTCGACGATTGCAACTGCACTGGTCATGCGATCTGCTGCGTCGTCATCCGCTGCCGTCGCGTCCGACGCTTGAAGCCGCGCTTGCGTGATGAGCGGAGCAACGCGTTCGTACGCTCCCGGCAGATCGTTGATCAACGACAGAACCTCTTCCAGAGCTTCGACGCGTGCCGCAGCGGCGGCCTTACCGGCGCCCGTTGCCGCGCTTTCGTCGCGGAGTCTGTGGACCTCCGCGCGCGCGGCTTCCAGCCGTGTCTCCGCCGCGGCCGATGCCTCGGTTGCCGTATCGAGCTGGTGATCGATGGTCTGCAGCTCAGATTCGGCTGCACCGAGGGCCGAACGAGCGCGCTCGCGTTCGGTGGCGATGAGATCCCGTCTCTCTTGTGCCGCCGTTACGCGTGCCTCGGCGGCCGCTATCGCAGAGCGACCGGCAACCTCAGCCCCCTCGGCCCTAACCAGAGCCTGAGCTCTGGCGACCTCGAGGTCGCGCGCCGTCACGAGCATGTCCTCGGCCGACTGAGCATCGGCCGACGCTGCCTCCGCACGCTCGCGAGCGGCGGTCGCCGCGCTCTCTGCTTCGGTAGCCGTCACGTCGAGGGACGCCGCTTGCTCCGACCAGCGACTGAGCTCGGTGGCCAACAAGCGGATCCGCTCTCGGTAGCCCTCCTCGGTCTCGGCCGCGAGGCGCGCCTCGATGCGCTTGGCGCGCTCGGCTGCCAGACGATGGAGGTCTCCGAGACGCTCGGACGCCCGGGTGATGCGATGGGCTGTGTGTTGGGCGGTCTCGGCGGTTTCCGCGATGGCTTCCCGTTCCGACATCGCTTTCCCCAAGACGGCGCGGACGTTCGACAGCTCGTCGTCCAGCAGCGCCGCCCGATGGGCGTCGGCCTCGGGATCGCTTGCGTCGGCCGCAACTTGAAGGCGGGACAGCTCGGCGGCTGCCAGCCGTTGTTTGAGGTCGACCTGTTCGGACTTCAACTCGGAGTAAGCCGCGGCCGCGGAGGCCTGCCTCTTCAGGGGCTTGATCGAACGACGTAGCTCGCTGAGGACGTCGCTAAGTCGGGTGAGATTCTCTTCGACCCGTTCGATCTTGGTCAGCGCCCGTTGTTTCCTGCGTTTGAACTTGCCGATCTGGGCGGCTTCTTCGATGAAGGTTCGCCTGTCTTCCGGACGGGCGTGGAGCACCGCGTCGAGCTGTCCCTGCCCGACGACCGTGTGGATCGTCCTTCCGATACCGGTGTCCGACAGCAATTCGGTGACGTCGAGGAGCCGGCACGCGGCCCCGTTGATCCGGTACTCGGAGGCACCCGAGCGATCCGTCGACCGGCTGATAGTCACCTCGTTGAGGTCGAGCGGGAGCACCCGCGACGAGTTGTCGAGCGTCAGCTCTACCTCTGCGATCCCCAGGCGGGAGCGGTCCGGCGAGCCGGCGAAGATCACGTCCTCCATCGATCCGCTTCTAAGCGTGGATGGGGCTTGCGATCCAAGGACCCATTGAAGGGCGTCCGCGATGTTGGATTTGCCCGACCCGTTGGGCCCGACGATCACGTTCACGCCCTGCTCGAAGTCGAGAACTGTGGCGTCGGCGAACGACTTGAAGCCCGCCAGCCGAAGGCTCTTAACGAACATCAGGTCAACCTAGCAGCGCGTCCCGAGCGCACAGCGGCAATCCATACTCGCCGGAGCGATCGCTCGCCCTCCGGGCCTCCGCGCAAGCTCGATGTCGCTATTTGACCTTGAAGGTCTTCTCGTTGCGGGGTGGTTCCCGATCTACCTGAACCCCCGCGACCCGAGCCCCCTTCGGCCCCGCGCGACACAGCCCGACGACGCGATACACCTCGTCGCGCGGGCCTTCCAGAACCGCCTCGACGCGCCCGTCGTTCAGGTTCTTGACCCATCCGGTTACGCCTTGCTCATTTGCCTTGTCGGCGATGGCCTGGCGGAAATTCACACCCTGGACGTCTCCCGCCACGAAGACGTGGACCCGGGTTCGATCCTCCACTGGCTACCTCCTGATGATGCTGCTGTCGACCGATGTTGCGGACACGAAAAGACCGGCTATGCCGGAATGGATAGCGATCACGATTGACACTGCGGGCAGTAATAAGTGACGTAGGCGCCCTTGACGTCGACGCGTTCGATGGTGGACCGGCACCGCCTGCACGCCTCGCCGTCACGCTCGAATACTTTCAGCTCCCACTGGAACATCCCCGGCGGGACGGGGCTGACCGTGTTTGTTTCCAACGCCAGGGTGCCCCCCGCCTTGAGCGCGTCCTGCATGGTCTCCATCAGGGCGCGGTACAGGCGGCGCACGTCCTGCGAGGTCAGCTTGTTCGACATCCGGTCGTGGCTGATGCCGGCGGCGAACAGCACCTCATCGGAGTAGACGTCGCCGAGACCAACGATGAAGGTCTCGTCCATCAAGAGCTCTTTCATCTTGGCCTCGCGCTCGACGAGCAAACCCGAGAACTCCTGCCACGCAACCTGGTGTTCGAGGGGATCGATCTTGAAGTCGCGAATGCCCTCGAGTCGGTCGACTTCGTCGGCTTCTGCCACGAACACCTCGCCGGTTCGCTGAGGATCCACCATCCGGAGGTGACCGCCGATCGTGAACGTGATGATGATGTGCGTGTGCGTGACGACCGGCTCGGACGCGCTCGTTTTCATGAGACGTCCGGTAGTGGCGAGATCGAAGACCATCACGCGGCCGTTGTCGAGGTCCATGAACAGCTTTCGGCCCACGCGACGAACCTTCTCGATCTTGGCGCCGACCAAGAGCTCCTCGAACTCCTTACGTCGCCCATGGCGCCGGATGATCTTCATCGCGTTCGTGCCCGGGCGGATCTCGACCTCCTTGATCCGGCGACCGACGACCTCGCTCTCGAGATCGCGCCGAAGCACTTCGATCTCGGGGAGGGCGAGCATCATCTGGCGCGCGCTCCTCGGTCGAGTTGCTTGAGGGCGGCGCGGGCTGCCTGTTGCTCGGCCTCCTTCTTGCTGCCGCCGACGCCGGTACCGCACAACTCGTCATCGATGTACACGTGAGCACTGAACTGCTTGTCGTGATCGGGGCCGGACGACGCCACTCGGTAGCGCGGGAGCTCGCCCGTTGTCTTGACCGCGATCTCTTGCAACGCGGTCTTGGCGTCGAAGCGTTCCTTGGTCGCCCACACCTCGGAGATGAGGGGCTTGAATATCCCGCGTAGGGCTGCACCGACGACGGCGTCGCCCTGATCGATGTAGACCGCGCCGACGAGCGCCTCGAAAGCGTCGGCCAGCAAGGACGACTTGTCCTTACCGCCGGAGGAGTCTTCGCCTTTTCCAAGCCGAAGGTGCTCGCCGATCCCTATCGCTCGGGCGACATCGGCGAGAGCAGACGTGTTCACGACGCTCGCCCGTAGACGCGCCATCTCGCCCTCGCTCAACTCCGGGTAGTCCCGAAAGATGAGGTCGGTGACTACCGCGCCCAAGATCGCATCACCGAGGAACTCCAGTCGCTCGTTGGTCTCTTGAGCCGCTTCGTTTTCGAACGCGTACGACCGATGGGTGAGCGCGAGCTCGTATATCGGTCCGAGTTGCGCGGGGACCCCAAGGGCGTCAAGCCCCACCGACGCGCTACTCGGTCTCGACAGCCTGGCGTCCTGCGTAATAGCCACAGTTAGGACAGACGCGGTGAGGCATCTTCGGCTGACGGCATTGCGGACACGCGGAGTAAGTCGGCGCGTCGACGCGCCAGTGAGCGCGTCGCATGCGCATCTTGGATCTGCTCTTCCGTCTCTTGGGTACCGCCACCTTCGACTCCCTTCAGCTCGTGCCCAGTCGTGACTTCAGCTCGTCGAGAGCCGCCCACCGGGGATCGGGTTCGTCGTCCGTGCACGAACACGTCCCGGAATTCAGATCCGCCCCACAGCGCCCGCACATGCCGCGGCAGTCGTCGCGGCACAAGGGGTTGGTCGGTAATGCCAGGACGAGGGCATCCCTCACCATCGGCTCGAGGTCGATCTGCTCCCCCGCTATCGGATAGAAGTCGTCGGTCGAGCCGGGGGCCCCAGGGCCCGAAACGAAGAGCTCGCAGACATCGACGGCGATAGGGCTCGTGAATGTCTGCAGGCAGCGGGCGCAGGTGAGCTTGGTCTCGGCGCGGACGTCACCGGTGGCGAGGATGCCCTCGACCACAGATTCCAGCCGGAGCCCCGCTCGGACGGGGCTGTCGGTCAGCGCGGCGAGGCCTACTCCGCCGTCCATCGAGCTCGACGCGACCACGTCCCTGTAGTGGCCGGGGCGGTCGAGGATGTCGATGATCGAAACAACCAGGTCCTGCACGCGCGCGTCCTAGATAGAGGTCGGAAGAGAGCTGTCGTGGCGGGCGACGAGAGCCGCGCGCCGGGCAGAAATGATAGCAGAACGGCCTTTTTTCCCAGCTTATGCCAGGTGGTTCAGACGGCGCTACGACCGAGCTCTGCAGCCGCGTCGAACGGACCCTCGGTCGCGGTGTGGCCGTCGGACCCATCCTGGGGCGTCACCACACCGGTCGTCTTCTCGCCCCGGAGCTGCTCGCGACCTTTAGCGACGGTCGACAGTGTCTTGTCGAGCAGGATCTCGAACGCCGCAAGTTTCTGGTCGATGTAGTCCTCAGCTTCGAGGCGGATCCGGGCGCCGCGCTCTTTCGCTTCGTCGGTGATCCGTTCGGCTTCTCGTTGCGCTGCGTGCACGATCTCGGTACGCGACAGCAAGCGGTCACGCTGCTCCTGCGCCTCGGCGATGATCCGTTCCGCCTCCTTGCGAGCGCGCGCAAGGAGCTCGTCGCGGTCCCGCGTCATCCATCGTGCCTGGCGGATCTCGTCGGGCACCTGCTCTTTCAGTTGCGCCAGGAGGTCGAGGAATTCGTCACGGTTGATGACGGCGCTCGACGACAACGGCACCGACTTCGCTTCTTCGACGAGTACCTGGATCTCGTCGATCCGTTCGATCAGGTCCATCGATCACCTTTCAGGGAAGTTGCCGTCCAACGGTCTCCGGGCCGGCACAGCTACAGGGCTCCTGGCCCGCGGCTCCCTATGCTAGCGGTCGCGGAAGCGTTCTAACAGGGCTTTCGCCACCACGGGGGGGACGAGCGCCTCGATCTGGCCCCCGAAGCGGGCGACCTCCTTGACCAAGCTCGACGACAGAAAGGCCCACTCCGGGGTCGCGGTCACGAACATCGTGTCCAGCCCGGGGTCGAGCTTCGAGTTCATCTGGGCCATCTGTAGCTCGTACTCGAAGTCGGATACCGCCCGAAG
>JAXDJM010000276.1:0-3760 GCA_034665605.1 Actinomycetota bacterium
TGCCGGATAGTGCGCTTTGAGCCACGCAGAGAGTTAGGTCGGCAGCGCGAATGCCGCCGCATGAGATTTGCAGAACCCGAACGAAGCGAAGGAGAACACCTCTTTCCACAAAGCCCGGGCCTGGTCGCGGCCGAACCCGTTTGCGATCGCGCCGTCGACGAACCACGTTGCGACGTCCTCGGCCGGGGGCACGACCTCGATGGGCCCGGCAACCGTGCCTCCGTGAAAGATGACGCGTGGTCGTGAATCCGGGTCATCGGGTGCGGCCGGGCGGTCCGCATCGAGGTGACGGCGCACGTAATCGGCATCGGCCAGCGAGCACCCGGTGACGGCCTGGATCACCCGGATGACCTGCTCGTGATAAACGACCACGCCGTTGGTTTCTTTGAGGATGGGCGCGAGATCCGGGTGCGCGTAAAACGTCTCTTGGAAACCGTGGCGTCGCTCCAGGAATGGAGACACCATGTCGGACTTGACCGGGCCGGGCCGGAACAACGAGATGTCGATGATGAGGTCCTCGAACCGGTTCGGCTGGAAACGAGCGAGCAGCTCGCGCTGGCCCGGCGATTCGATCTGGAAGCAACCCAGTGTCCGCGACGTGCGGATCAGCTCGAACGTAGCGGAGTCATCGTGCGCGAGTGAGTCGAGATCCAGCTTTGTCCCGCGGCTGCGTTCGACCTCGTCCACCGCATGGGCGATCGACGACAGCATCCGGACCCCTAAGACGTCGAGCTTGGCAAGGCCCAGCTCTTCCACGTCGTCCTTGTCGGCTTGGAGCATCGTGAAACCCTGAAACGACTCTTGCATCGGAACGCGATCGGCAAGATCGGGCGACGACAGGATCACGCCGGATGGATGAAGCGCGAGGTGGCGAGGGAAGCCGTCGATCGCTACGCATAGCTCGAAGAGCTGCTCGAGTTGCCCGGCCCTCAGATTCGTTCCCGCCAATTCGGGCAGTCGCTCGATCGCATGGGGGATGTCGCGTGCTGCGATGCGCGGGAATGCCTTCGCAACGGTATCTATCTCGTCCGCCGGCATCCCCAGCGCTTTACCGACCTCACGGATCGCCATCCGGGCGCGGAAGGTATCGACCATGCAGCACATAGCCGTTTGCTCGGCGCCGTACGTATCGAGGATGTAAGCGAGGATCTCTTCCCGCCGGTGCGATTCGACGTCGACGTCGATGTCGGGAAGCTCTTCGCGGCGTTCGTTTATGAAGCGCTCGAACAACAGGTCGTAGCGGACGGGATCGACATCGGAGATGCCCAGGACGTAGCACACCAACGACCCCGCAGCACTCCCCCGGCACGCACAACGGATCCCGAGGTCGTGACGAGAATGACGAACGATGTCGGCGACCAGCAAGAAATACGCAGCGAAACCCATCTTGAAGATGAGCTGCAGCTCGTGCTGCAAACGATCGTCGATCTTCTTGGTTACCCGGGGGTAGCGGCGGTGGGCACCTTCGTAGCAGCGTCGAGCCAGTAGCCCCGTGTGAGTCTCGCCGCTATGCCCCCCGATCGACCCGGGAGGGATATCCGGGAAGTGATAGGTACCGAGATCGAGCTCGAAGTCGCATGCTTCGGCGATGGCAACCGTCTCGTCGGCCGCGGCCGGAACGTCGGCGAACAACGAGCGCATCTCCTGGGGGGATTTCAGCCAGTACTCGGAGGTATGTCGCAGCGCCGTGGTCTTAGATAACGGAACGATCTCTTTGATCGCATGGAGCAGCTCGTGCGTCGCGGCATCTTCTTCTTCGGCGTAATGGACGTCGTTCGTCGCAACGGATGCGACCCCGGCGTCGGCCGCAACCTTGAGCAAGCGGTCACGCAACAGTCGGTCGCCGTAACCACGATGGTCGAACACCTCGATGCGGAACGACTCGCCGATATGGTTCCGCCACTTGCGAGCGAGATCGATCGCTTGGGTCATCCGCCCGGCGGCCGCGAGCCGCGCGATGGGGCCACGCTCGCATCCCGAAAGCACGAACAACCCTTGAGAACGCTCGACGATCTTGTCGATCGTCGTCTCGGGGTGATCGCGCTCGTGACCGAGATGCGCATCCGAGATCAACCGGCACAGGTTGGCATAGCCGGTCGCATCGCGAGCGATGACCGTTACGTGACCGTGGCTGCGGACGGTCAGCTCGGCTCCATATATCGGCTTGATCCCCGCAGATCGGCACGCTCTAGAGAAGCGGACGGCTCCCGTAAGTGAGTCGTGATCGGTTAACGCAACGGCTTCATAGCCTTGCGCGCGGGCGATAAGTGGAAGCGTCTCTGCAGGGATCGCGCCGTCGCGCAGCGACCACGTCGAATGGCAATGAAGGTGCACGAACCCCGAGCCCATTTGAGCTAGGGCCGGGTGGGTGCTAGGGCATATCTGCCGGGATCTCGGTTCCGCTCGCTTTTGCGATCAACGTCCCGTTCGGATCGGTGATCTCGGCTTCCGCGAAGATGACCCGTCGCCCGGATTTCACGACGTGACCCACACCGGTCAATGTCGTGCCGGCGGGGACCGGTCGGAATATCGAGATCTTCATCTCTGCAAGTGCCGGATAGCGTTCGGGAGGCAGGTATGCCGCGCTGGCTCCGCCCAGTAACGCATCGGCGAACGCAGCGAGCATCCCGCCTTGGATCCCCCCCGCAGAATTCGTGTACTGATCGGGCACCGTCCACGTGAACGTGATGCGCTCCTTGGGATCGTCGGTGGCGCCGATAACGAACCCGAGAGTGTCGTTGGCCGGGATCGGCAATGCCCCATCCACGATCGCGTCCCAGCGCGTCGTTTGCGTCATGGGGGCGACGATACCCGTAGCTCAATCCCACACCCGCGCCATGCGCCACCGCCCTGCAGCTCGATCGAGATAAACGTCATAGACCGCCCCGACCGAGTTGAGGAAGCCATCACTATCGATGTCGCCGGTTGACAGTTGTGATGCGGGCCGAGCCAGGACGCGGTGGTACTCGCGATCGCGGCGACCGTCGCCGTTCCACCACTCGTTCGCATCGCGCCACGTCGATAGGTGTTGATCGATGTCGTATCTACGACCGCGCCATGAGAACGCGACCGGGATCGCGGCATAAGGATCTGCAGTCACGTCGATCGGATCGTCGTACCGCTTCGCCACGGTCTGCTGCTGCCCTCCAGAGATAAAAGGGGCCCGACCGACCCGCTCGATGTAAGAGCGAGCCCATCGGGCCCCGGCACGTCTCATCCCGAGGGCAGCGGCGGCCGGGGAACCGCCGCCTGCGTCGAGCCACCGTCCTGGTGTGGCCCGTCCGGGGGGTGCCGAACCTCAGGAGTCGAACGTATGTTCGATACTAGAGGCCGGTCTAGCTCAAGTCAAGTCGCCCGGCGTACTTGGCGCCCGAGCCCGTGTTGTACAGGACGACCGTCTCATCCGGGCCGAATCCGGCTTCGATCTTCTTCATGGCCGCCAGCGTCGCGGCCCCCTCGGGACACGCATAGATCCCTTCGCTCGCGGCCAGCTCGTCGATCGCGCCGCGGATCTCGTCGTCGTCGACCACGACCATGGCGCCCCCCGATCGACGCACGGTTGCGAGCACCAGGTCTCCCTCCGCGGGCGCAGGCACGCGCAGTCCGGCCGCGATCGTGTCGGGTTCGCCTTCTACCGCCGTTACTTCGGTGGATCCGGCCGCGAACGCAGTAGCGATCGGGGCCGCTCCCTTTGCCTGCACGCCGATCAGGCGCGGCATGCGATCGCCGGCCCACCCGAGAGCCACCACCTCTTCTGCCG
>JAXDJM010000277.1:0-4701 GCA_034665605.1 Actinomycetota bacterium
TCTATGTGTCGTGGGAGGACGGTCGGTGGCGCAAGAACACTCCGAACGCATCGCCCGAGAACGACATCGCGGTTTCGTGGTCGGACGACGGTGGCGTCACGTGGACGCCGGCAACGAAGGTCAACCCCGGTAAGGGTGGGGGCCGCAAAGATCATTACAACCCGATGCTCGCAGTGGGGCCGGACGGTTCCGTGCGGATCGGATATCTCGAGCGCAAAGAGGGGGCCAGCGAAGGCGACTTCAGTCCCTTCGTGAACACCTACTTCCAGCAGTCGACGAACCACGGAAAGACGTGGAGCACGCCGTTACACGTCAATCGCAACAAGTCCGACGTTCGTTTTGCAGCGTTCTCGCGTGGGGGAGCCTTCTTCGGCGATTACAACCAGATGGCCGCCGCCGGTTCGTGGACGTACATCACGCGTTGCGTCGCGTACTCGCCCTTCAGCGGGGCGCCCGCCATGTTCCCGCCGAAGATCCACCACCAGCAGACGTGGGTTGCGATCGTCGACTCGGACGGCAACGGCAAGCCGTAAGGATCTTTTGGAGAGGCAAAAGAAAAGGGGCCGGATTTCATCCGGCCCCTTTTCTTTGGCTTGCGTTGTCTGAGATCTACTGTGTTCCGACTACCGCGTGGCTGTGATGCGCGGGGTTGTTGGGGAACAGCACGAGCAGCGCGGATCCATCGGACGGCGCCGCAGAGCCGCGCGTCACCGTTATCGATTGGGCTCCCGAGCAGTCGGCGCCTCCGAAGTAGCCACCGCATGTCAGTGCCGACGTCACGAGGGCCGGATTGGTCGCATCGAGCGTTGCGTCGTACGTGCCCGTGTCGGGATCGATCTGGCCCAGACTGTCACAGAACTGCCCCGGAACGTCGCCCGAGAACCGTCCCGTACACGCGGTCACCGAGTACGCGAGCTTGTGCTTCGCATTCGTCAGCCCGATGTCCGATGCGTTCACCGGCAAGCCGATGACGGCTGAGTTGTAGTAGGCGTAATCCTGCGAGTACGTCTTGGCGCACTGATCGAACGGCGATGCTTGGGACAGGTCGTACAGACATACGTCGCTCGATAGAGGTGTCTTCACCAACAGGTAGTCGGCTTGCATCTGCGGGTCTGCAAACACGCCGTCCGCGCCACTATCGATCGCGACGTCCACCTCGAGGGTCTCCGTCGTGTTGTGCACCGCATACGTGCTGGCGCCGAACTCGATCGGTTCGGTGATCGCATCGGCATTCGAGACGAAGTCGGTCCAACTCAGGCCGAGCAGAGGATCAGTTCCACCCGGCAATCCGGCTCCCGTCCCGTCGATCGACGAACCCGTGAAAGATCGAGCACCGATCGCCGTGAGGTCCTCTTCGCCGTGGCTTCCATCGTTGTCCGGCAGCCCGCCGAGCTGGTAGATGTCGGCTTGGCTGGTCCCAGAGCCCGAGTTCGTGATGCCGAACGAATCCGAACCGCTCGCAACATCGACTTGATGAGTGGAGACGGCATCTGCCGATGCGTTCATCGGCACGACATGCCATGGGACGCCGAACGAGTCCGCACCGCGCGATCCACCTTTCTCTTTGATCTGGATAACTCCGTCGGTGTTACCCAAGAAGGCATACCAACTGAAGAGCTGTCCGTTCACGCCGATCGCGGAAGGATCGACGGCCAGGTGAACCTTGATCGCCTGGCTATGTCCGGGACGCAAGCGGAACGTCGCCTTGGTGCCATTGAAGGAATGATTTGGGAACGAAAGACTTGGCGTTGCTACGCGCGACGGGTAATCCGAGTAGCGGTTGTGCGTGCTCACCTCGTAGTGCCGCACTCCGCGAGCGAAGTTGTGAACGACGAATCTGCGCGTGAGCGTGACTTTGTGCGGCACCCGGCGCAGGCCGAAAGACAGGCTTCCCGGCGCCGCAAATGAATCCGCGAATGCGGACTGGTCGGCCTGAACGCGACCGGCACCCTGAACGGTTGCCGGCACCGGTCCGGCTCCGTTGATGTCCTTGATGCCGCGACGCTTGGCCTGATTCATGATCAGTGCCTTGATCTCATTCGGTGAAGCCTTCGGGTGGATTTGTAACAACAGAGCCGCCACACCGGAAACATGAGGCGTGGCCATCGAAGTTCCACCCTCGGTTAGCGAGCCGGTGCCGCTTCCTGCCCGGACCGAGGTGATGTCGAAACCGGGTGCGCTCACGTCGGGCTTCATCAGGTTCGTGACGCGAGCCGGGCCCTCCGACGAGAAGTCGGTCATGCGATCGGGGTAACCGGGGATGGCCGTCGTCTTCGTGTTGAACGTGACGTTGAGCGTCTGCGTGTTGTACGAGCCGGGTGCGTTGGGACTCACTGCATCCGCAAGCACTGCTCCATCCGCAGTGCTGATCGACACTGCCGGGATCGTTATCTGAGACTCGGAGCCCCCTGGAGCGAACTGAGAAGCGGGCCCCCCGAAACCAGACCACAGAAGCACGGCAACTGCGCCTGCATTTTGAGCGTTGAGAACCTTGTCGTCTGCTACGCAGTCGCCGTTTGATGCCGGTGCTTTGAAGACGAACGCGATCTTGCCCGCGAACGGCTGTCCCGATACGGGATCGCACAACTCGCGATCGGAAGCTGTGGGAGTTCCTTGTGGATCCGCGGGGGGATCTATCTGGCGTGCATCGACCACGTTGCCGGTGAAGGGCGAGTGCATGGGAGCCGACCAGTCCTGGTGAACGATCACTCCATGGTCGGGGAAGTTGTTGACGCCGCTCGGCTGATTGACCGTGATCGTCTGGGCGTCAAACTGGTCGATCGAAGCCGCAACTGCGATCACGTCGGGAGCCGCCGCGGGAGTTCCCAGCACGTAGGCACTGGCGCCGGCGGCCTGATTCCCATCGTTTCCCGCGGCCGCGACGAACACCGTCCCGGTCTTGACCACTTGCTCGGCCGCACGCGCCTCGGTCGAGCTCTGCGTGCCGTAGTCGACGCCTCCCGAGAACGACAGCACGTCTGCGTGATCCTTGGTGCTTCCGTCTTGGTTGGGATCCACGGCACGTTCGTAACCTGCAACCAGAACGTCGTCGGTTGAGTTGCCTTCGTCCCAGACCTTGAACGAGTAGATCTTCGACTTGGGTGCTACGCCGGGACCGATCTTTCCCGGCACGCCGTTGCCGCAGCACGTTCCTGCCGTGTGCGAGCCGTGGCCGTCGAAGTCGAGCGGATCCGGATCGGGACGTGGGATGTCGTTCGTCGGGTCGTTGTCGAGAACGTCGTAGTTATCGCCGACGAGGTCGTATCCGCCGATGACTTTCTTGGTGGGGAAAGTGCCCGGCTCGATGTAGGTCGGGTTGTTGTTCTTGTAAGCCGCGACCGTTCCCGGCCCCCCAAAATCCTTGTGCGTGTAGTCGATCCCGGTGTCGACGTCGGCAACCTTTATCCCCTGGCCTTTGACGCCGAGCTGATGCCACACCTTTGTGGCACCGATGAAGGGAACGCTCGTCGAGTTGGCCAGCTTCACGATGCCGACGGGCTCGACCGTGGCCACATCGGGCCGCCGTGCCAGAGCAGCGGCCGCCGCCGGGGTCAGCTGCGCCGAGAACCCGTTGATAAGGGTGCCGTAGCGAAAAACGACCCGACCGCCCAGCGAATGAGCCTCGTCGATGGCTGCCGCCTGCGAGCCGCGCGCCGCCTGAAACACCCTTTGCGGAGCTCCGGCTCCCAGGCGGGCGCCTGAGGTAGCGGCTGCTTGCTCTGCGTCGGCCACTGCCGCACCGTGCATGACGACGAAGTACCGGCCGAGCCGGTGCATCGCTGCCACTGCCGGCGTGAACGACCGCGGAGCGTCCGTTTGCCGCCGGTCCGTTGCCCGACTGGAGGTCGGGGTCGCCGGTGCCCCCCAGGCCGGAATGTGCATACCGATCGCCAGTACCGCCGCGACCGCGCCCGCCACCCATCGCATCTTCAAGATCGAGCCTCCCTTTCGAAACGGATATCCGCCGCAGCAGCGGATCGTGGGTCCCCCTTTTGGAGCGGGGTATGGCAAAGTTTGTCACCCGGGACGTGCCCAGACAAGATAGTTGGCTCCCTCGTTAGGGGGAATCCACGGCGAGCGGCGAATAACTCTGGGTGCGGACACTCAAAGAGGAGGAGCTGAGCACATGAGGATTTCCAAGCTCGCGGTCGCGGTGGTCTGTGTCACGTCGATCGCGCTTGCTTCGCTGGGCGGCGGCGCGCAGGCTCGGCCCCCCCGGATCACTTTTCAGACGATCAAGCTCACCGGCGCCGGCAGCGGCACCGAGCCGCGCGTCGCGACCGACGTGCATGGCCGGCAGTGGCTGGTGACCAACACCGCATCCGGCGGCGACGAGATCGTTTACGAGTCGAATCAAGACGGCTCGAAGTGGACGCCCACGAAAACCAATCCAACCGGTCAGCAGAGTGCAACGATCGACACCGACATCGTCACGCTGCCCACGGGCCGGATCATCTCGAGCGAGCTCGACTTCGACGGCATCAACTTCCGCGTCGCTTACACCGACGACGGGGGCAAGTCGTGGACGAACTCGACCGGGTCGGAGCTCGGCGACACCGACCGCCAGTGGATGGCCGTCGGTCCGAAGGATGCGACGAGCGGCGGTTACGACGTGTACCAGATGTTCCATAACCTCGCGTCGGGCGAAGGCAACCACAACATGTACGTGCAGCAGTCGACCGACTCCGGCGCGACCTTCGG
>JAXDJM010000278.1:0-5243 GCA_034665605.1 Actinomycetota bacterium
CCGGGGACACGTGACAGCGCGGCGACCATGACCCCATACGCCATCGACGTGAGCGAATGCAGGTGCTGATGAGGGTCGCGTCGCTCGCCGACGTCGACCTGTGCCAATCCATCGAGACCAACCGCCGCGAGCGCATCGATCAGCATCGCGATCTCGGCTCCGTAGCCGACCGGGAAGCTCAAACGCTCGAGCACCTCGCGGCGAACGGCGATCTCGCCGGCAAGTGGTTGAACGAAGCCCGCAAGTTGCGGGAAGTAAAGGTTGATCAGAGGGCGCGCCACGAGCTCCGTCACCCGGCCCCCGCCGTCGGTCAGCACCTCGCTCCCGACACGCAGTGGGCGTCGGAACGCTCCCTTCACGAGATGGATCGACGGGTCGACGAGAAGAGGGCCGACGAGTCCCAGGATGAATCGCTCGCTGAAGTTCTCGGTGTCACCGTCCACGAACACGACGACGTCTCCGGAACTGACGTGCGTCCCCCGCCACATCGCGTCGCCTTTTCCGAGCGCGGGACCGTGCTCCGGCAGGATCTCGGATTCCTGAAAGACAGTCGCTCCGTGGTCGCGGGCGATCGCGCCTGTCCGATCCGAAGACGCCGCGTCGACGACGATGGCTTCATCGAGAAGACCGGAATCCCTCAAGGCCACGAGCACGTCGACGATGGGGCCGATCGTCGGAGCCACGTCGCGTGCGGGGACAACGGCGCTGATGCTGCTCGCCCTGGTCGCGAGCAATCGTTCCAGCGGATAGTCGCCGGCATCGAACGATCTCCGCTCGAGCCACGAGCTCACCATTGCCCCCGATCCTTCGCCGACCATCGGGGCATCCTAAGAAGCGCTCGCGTGGCTCGATGACGGCCCCATCGCGGCAGGAAACACCCCTATAGGGGCAGGAAGATCCCCCCCAGCCCAGAACTAGGAGTAAGCCAACGATCCAGGAGGAGTAGATGACCAAGCACGGAACGATCCGCGTTGTCGGCATACTCGCCCTGACGACCCTCGTCGTTGGAGCGGTCTTCGCCGTCCCTGCCGAAGCCAAGAAAAAGAAGCCTGCTCCCTGCCCCGCCTATGCGCCGGGTACCGACGGCCAAGGCAAGCCGGTCACCGTCGTGACCGACGCCGCAACCCAGGACAAGCCTGCGTCCGTGCAGCTCACAGCCGGACCCGGCCTCGGCTTCAGCTCTCCGACTGAAGGTAGTGACCAGGGGCAGACGAGCCACGCGTACGCCAACGTTCAGGTCGATTCCAAAGCTCCCAATGCCTACCTCTACGTTCGCGCGGAGTTCCAGTACCCGAACGACTACGACCTGTACCTCCGCACCTCCGACGGAACCGCAGTCGCGTACGTGGGGGGCTTCAATGAAGCCCCCGAGACCATCCCCTCCTCACCGGTGCAGCCGCTCGACGGCACCGGGAACGGCGGTCACTCCGAGATGGGTGCCGAGCAGATCGATGGGGCTCAGGTCGCGGATTGTTCAGGGTTCACTGCCGACGTTGTCGGTGGTACCGCTGCCGGAGGGGCCGTGACGATGAAGTACTGGCTCGGCCCGGCTCCGGCGACGACGGGCAGGCCTCGTCCCTAAGTAGCGATCAGCTGAGCGCCCATAGATAGAGGGCATCGAACAAGAGCAATAAGAGAGCGAGCAGCCCCGTGATCGTTAGCGCAAGCGACCCCCGCTTCAACTGGGGGGCCGGGCCCGTCGCGGCCGCAGGTGGTGGAGCGAAGCCGAACGAGTAAGTCGTGGTCGCCGGGCCGGTCGCATCGGGGTTGCCGAGATATGCGTCGAACTGTCGCAGGCGCGACACGCGCCACATCGTTTCGAGAAGGTTCACAATCATCGCCTTGCCCGAAACCGCACCGCTCGCGGCTGCCTGTGCCCACGTTCCCCCCGACGGGGGCGCGATGGAATCTGGAGTTGGAAGCGCGGGGCTTCCTTCGATGGCGAGCACGGGTCTCGTGAGATCGGTCGCCTCTCCCTTTATGTGAACGGTGACCGACATCGGGCGGCCCCCACCAAGAAGGCCTCCGAAGCTCACGGTTGTCCGACCCGCTCGTGTACTTACCCGACCCCCCGTCACGTCCGATGCCGACAACGTGCCGGATGGAAAAGTCAACTTGCCTTTCGCCGAGAACGGCGCCTCGATCTGCTCTTCGCTCGCCGGCCCCGCGCTTTTGATAGGCACCGCTTTGGGTACTCCGCCCTCGCCGGGCCGCGGCACCTCGTTACGTTTCAGCGTGGCATGCACGGCGTCGAGGATGGGAGCCACAGCCCCCGCGTCGGCTTGCGGGTTTTCGATCGATACCGGCTGCGCGCTCTGATTCGTGAGCGTGATCGTCAGGTCTAGAGATCCGCTCTGGGCGGCGGTCGCGTCCATCGGATGGCCCGCGATGGTCCCATCGACGACGACGTTGATCGGTAGTCGCGACGCCTCGCGTTCCGGGAACAATGGCATGCGCGCAGCCAGCAGCTTCTTTCCGTCCGAGAACCCGGCCCACAGAACAGAACCGCGCCGTAGTCCCGGTGGGTTTTCCGATGACGGCAGGGCCGTCACGTCCTGGGCCGGTCCAGGGATCTTGAAGGAGAAGTCGCCCAAACCGTGCACGACGAGGCGCTGCACCACCGTTAAGGCCTGAACGCTTCCTTTGTTCGTCAATCGAACGCCGACCTGCTCCCGATCCGAGACCGGGCCCGGGAGCCGCGTCTCTATCGGGTGATTCGGGTTCAGGATCGAATCGATGTTGGGAGCTATCGCCTGACCTTGCTGTTGGGTCGGCAGCGGGATCGACGATCGATCGAGCTGCGATGGCAGCGCTGCTACTGCAGAGATCGACAAACCGCCGAGGGCGATCGCTCCGACCGCTGCGATGACGGGCCGCGCCAGGGGTTTGCTCGTCAGCGCGACCACCGCTCCACGCTCAGTCGGGGCGGATCGTCACGGTGACAAGGGACCGGCCCTTACACGATTCCTGCAACCGCACCTGCCCTGTTATCTGGTCTCCAGAGAAGTTCACCTCGGCGTCTGCCGGGTCTTGTTCTTCGTGGGTGATCGTGTAGCCGGCCCCCTTCAATGCGTCGGCCCATCCCGTGTGCGCCTCGGTTAGGTCCAGCGCGTAGTAGCCGTAAAGGATCGTCGAGGGCCCTGCCTTGCTACCACTCGTGTAAGTCACCGCGTCCGGCTTCGGGAATCCCGATGGAAGCTTCGGCAATTTCTTGGCGGCCGGCTTGGGAGCCGTGCACGTCTGTCCGAACACCGCAGGAGTCGGAGTCGAAGCTGCCGGGCTCTTGTCGTTGCTCGATCCGCACGCACCCGTCGCCAGCAGTAAGCATGCTGCGAGGAATACGAGACGTCTCTTCACGGATCCTCCTAGCGCGTCTGAGGGAGCTTCGGCAACGTCGATGAGAGCGGGTCGTCCTTCACGGGTGCGTAAGTCATGTCGTGGAACGTCGCGAAGTAGACGTCGTCATCGACGACTCCGTCGTGGTTCTTCTCGTTGAAGCTTCGCTCGTCTCCATTAGCGCCGAGAACATCGACCTGGTTCATCGTCGACACCACTGAGGCTCCTCTCGGCGTGTGAGCCGCTTTCATCGCGGCCACAAGGACATTAACGAAGTCATATGGATACATCGCGTAATCCGGTGGCGCGATCACCGGTTGACCCGAAGCTGTCTTGACTCCCACCTCGTCGGGGCCGAACGCCGCCTCGTACGCTTTCTCGAACGCCAGGAAGTTGGCCGGCCCCTTTTCGGACGTCATCCGTCCGGCCGCGAACGTGAGGCCGTCGACCCAATCGGGGTGGTCGGAAAGTTGTTGCCTGACCAAAGGATCTTCGCCCGAGGGGGCCGTATAGACCGGCGCATCCCATCCGGCGCTGCGCGCGGCCCGGATAACCGCGGCAACGGTCGACGAGTGCGCCCACACCAGCAGCGCGGTAGCACCCGATCGGCGCGCTTGCAAGACCTGGGCAGATAGATCGGTCGCGTCGGATGGAACGGATATCTGTGTCGCAACCGCCTTGGGGCTACTCCCCCACGCGTCGTCGAACGCGATCGCGCCCTGCTGCCCGTAGTCGCTGTCGTCGTGGATGAATGCGACCTTCAGCCCTTTCGGGATGAGGTACTCGGCCAGACGGAATGCGATGCCGTGGTCGGTGGGTGCGATGCGGAAGAGGTTGGGTCGCTTCTGGGGATCGATGATGCCCTCCCCACCCTGGTACACGACGCCGAGCGGGATATGTGCCGCGTTCGCGACTTGCCACGTCGACAGCACCCCCGTCCCTTCGTCCACGATCGCAACGGCTTGGTCGGCAACTGCGGTGCGTACGTTCTGCAGAGCTCTCTGCGGAGACAACGCGTTGTCGAGCTTGACCACTTTGAACGTGTACGTGTCCGAGCCGATCTGAGCGCCCCCGGCGGCATTGATCTTGTCGACGGCCAGCTTGGTCCCCTGATAGATCGTTCGCCCGACGTAGGGCGATTGCGAGAACGGGGCGTTGACGACGATGGTCAGTTGCGTCGAATGACCGGTGGTCGAATCACCGCCGCACGAGGACAGCAAAAGACCGATCGCCAAACCGCAAGCAGCACCCCTCATGAGGGCCGGACTTTACTTCAGGCGCCTACATAAGGTCCGCTTAAAAAGACGTGGGGCCGATGTAGGCGCGTCGTACCTCATCGGATGCCGAAATCTCATCAGGATCGCCGTTCGCGATCACATGACCAGAGCTCAGAACGGTCACCTCATCCGCCGTGCTTCTAACCAGCCGAAGGTTGTGTTCCACCAGAACAACGGCGACCCCTCTCGAGGCGATGGCGCCGATCAGATCGATCAACGATGCGACGTGATCGGAGCTCATCCCGGCCCCCGGTTCGTCGAGTAGAACCGCTCTCGGATGGGCCGCCAGCGCCATAGCGATCATCAAGAAGCGCTGTTGTGCGCCGGACAGATGCCGAGCAGGCGTCTCCACAGCGTCGAGCAGACCAACATCGGAGAGAACACGTTCGGCGTCGACGCGCGCAGCTGCCTCGTCAGCGCGCGCTTGGGGGGTTCCGATGAGGTGGCGAGCGGTCCCTGCGACCGGGCGAGCAGTAACGCCTCCGGCAAGAACGTGGTCGCGCAGGGACATGTCCTCGAACACCGCGGTGCGTTGCAGTGTGCGAACGACCCCCAGCTCGCGCAGACTCGCTACCGAGGAAATCTTCACGGCGCGGCCATCCACATGGACCGAGCCGGCATCTGGTCGTA
>JAXDJM010000279.1:0-9964 GCA_034665605.1 Actinomycetota bacterium
CGTAAAGAGCGCGTCCGACTATCGCTCCCGTTACCCCCTGATGGTGCAGTCGTGCGATCGCGCGTAGATCCTGCAACGAGGAGACGCCGCCCGATCCGATCACCGGCGTGGACGTGTGAGACGTCAACCTCAGGAGGCCATCGACGTCGGGGCCCGACATGGTGCCGTCGCGAGCCACATCGGTGTACACGAAACGGTCCACGCCGGCCTCGTCGAAGATCTTCACGGCATCGAGGACCGGCATCCCTGTGCCCACGGTCCACCCGTGGGAGGCAAGCTCGCCCGAACGCGCATCGAGAGACACCGCTATCCGTTCGCCGAAGCGCGCACATGTTGCGCGCGCAGCATCGGGATCTTCGAGGGCGAAGGTACCGAGTACGACGCGGTTGGCCCCCGCAGCGAGCATCTCTTCCACATCATCTGCAGTTCGGATACCGCCGCCCGCTTGTACCGGGCACACGGCGCGGCGAACAACTTCGAGCACGAGCTCTCTGTTCGCCGGGATACCCGTTCGCGCACCATCGAGATCGACGATGTGCAACCAGCGAGCCCCGGCTTTGGCGAGACCGAGAGCCACTTTCACCGGATCGTCCGAGTACACGGTTTCGCTGCCGAAGCGACCCTGCAGCAAACGCACGCAGCGGCCGTCGGAGATATCCACAGCGGGGAAAACCGTGAAGCTCATGCGCTCTCCTGTCGGGCCCGTCGGTGCGCGGCATCCGCCGTCCATCTGCGTAGCAGTGAGAGACCCGCGCGGCCGCTCTTCTCCGGGTGGAATTGGACGCCGAGGATAGGGCCCGTGTCGATAGTTGCCGCAAAACGGCTCCCGTGCTCGGTCCACCCGGCAACGATGGACGGATCGTCTGGGACGACCACATAGGAGTGGTCGAAGTAGTAGTAGGTGTCGCCCACCGTGTTCCATCCGATGTGCGGAACGACCACCGATCCTTGCAACTTGACGACGCGGCCCTGCAGCACACCCAGTCCAGCTACCTGCCCACCCTCCGCGCTCTGCTCGAACAAAACCTGCATCCCGAGGCAGATCCCGAGATATGGCCTTTCATCGGTTATCCAGGCTCTGACGAAACTCTCGAGGCCGGTCGCCACGAGCTCATCGACGCAGCGACCGAAGATCCCTTGTCCCGGCACGCATAGCGCATCCTGTTGCTCGAGCACTCCTTCATCCGCGCTCACCGCGACCGTCGCGCCGACGGCTTCGAGCGCTTTCGCGACCGATCGGAGGTTGCCCATCCCGTGGTCGAGCACCCCGACCTTCACGGCCGTCACAACGTCCCCTTCGTCGACGGGATCGAATCGCCGTCGATCTCCACGGCCTCACAGAGGGCGCGAGCAACTCCTTTAAAGATGGCCTCCACGCCATGGTGAGCGTTCTTGGACCGCACCAGTGTCACGTGCAGCGTCAATCCGGCGGCACGACACATCGCCTGAAGGAACTCTTCGGTCAGAGAGACGTCGTACTGCCCGATCAGCTCGGTGCCGAGTTCCGCGCCGTAGACGAGCAGGGGCCGTCCCGAGATATCGAGGGCCACTTGTGCCAAGGACTCTTCCATCGGGACGAGAGCGTCGCCGTAGCGCCTGATCCCGCGCTTGTCGCCGAGAGCTTCGAGTAGAGCGCTCCCAAACGTTATGCCGCAGTCCTCGACCGTGTGATGCGCGTCGACTTCAAGATCTCCAACGGCATTAACGCGGAGACCGAACCGTCCATGGGTTGCGAGTTGCTCGAGCATGTGGTCGAAAAACGGAATACCGGTGTGACAGTCGACGGCGCCACCGCCCAGATCGATCGAGAGCTCGATCTGGGTTTCCTTGGTAGAGCGCGACACCGCCGCATGCCGGTCGGCCATCATGCGATCTCCCGCATCGCGCCTATGAACGCCTCGGTTTCCTCGGCAAGACCCGCTGTGACTCGCAAGCAGTGCTCGAGCCGCGGGACGCTGGGGTACGCGCGCACGAGGATGTCTCGGTGGATCAATTCCCCCCACGTTTCCTCTGGGTCGTCCACTTCGAACAGAACGAAGTTGGCTTGCGATGGGTAAGTCTTTAGACCTAGTGCCTGAAGCTCGATCGCGATGCGATCTCTCTCTTCGCAGATCGCATGCACGAATCGAAGTGTCTCACCGGCATGGCGCAGCGCGGCCCGGCCTACCACCTGTGTTGGGACGCTGAGGTGATAGGGAAGGCGTACTCGCATCAGGTCCGAGATCACATCTTCGTGCGCCATCAGGTACCCGATCCGCACCCCCGCGAGACGCCACGCCTTCGAGAAGGTCTTCGTGATCACGAGATTGGGATGATCTTTTATGAGCGAGCGCGCACTCGCGTCGTCTCCGGCGAAGTCGCCGTAAGCCTCGTCGACGATGACGAGTCCCGGCGATTCCTCGAGCAGCGCTCGCACCGCGCTGCGGGGCGTGACGTCACCGGTCGGGTTGTTCGGGGAGCACACGATGATGATGTCTGGTTGCTGCTCACGTACGACTCCCACCGCCGCCTCGACATCGAACGACAGGTCGTGGGTTCGCATCGTTTGGACGGTGGCCGTTCCTGCGATGCTCGGTATCAGCGTGTGAAGCGAGTACGACGGCTCGAACGTCAACGAGGTTCTGCCCGGCCCCCCGAATGCTAGGAACAGGTGCATCAGGACCTCGTTTGATCCGTTGGCGATCCACAGCCCGGAGCGCGGCCACTCGAGGTGCTGTGACAGCAGGTCGTAGAGCTCACCAGCGTCCCTGTCGGGGTAACGATTGAGCGCGACCTCCTTTATCTCCTCCACTATCTCGTCGACCATCCGTTCGGGCGGCGCATACGGAGATTCGTTCGTGTTCATCCGATAACGAGCCGATTGTTGCGGTGAGGTGTAAGGAGTCACCCCGATGAGGTCGGTGCGCACGCCGAGGCGCGCCTCAGGGGTTGTCATCCTTCCGAGTCGAGCCTCAGCGACACCGCGCGTGCGTGAGCTTTTAACCCCTCGGCTTCGGCCAGCGCATCGACGTGCGGCGCGAGCCGCTCGAGAGCGGGCCGCTCGAGATCGCACACATAGATCGTCTTGATGAAGTCGCGCACACTCAAACCGGAAGCCCACCGTGCCGTGCCCGAACTGGGCAGCACGTGATCGGTGCCGGCGACGTAGTCCCCTACCGACACCGGCGAATAAGGCCCGACGAAAACTGCACCCGCGTTCCTCACGGATTCGAGTGCCGCTCGAGCACCTTCGAACAGAAGCTCCAGATGCTCGGGAGCAAACGCGTTGGCCGTTGCCAGCGCGTGATCCAGATCGCGCACGAGAACGGCGCGCCCTCCCTCTATCAGCGCGTTCTCGACATCTTCTGGATGTTCATGGATCTGCACCGCCTTCTGCAGCTCGACGTTCACCTCGTCGACCAGACCGGGAGCCCACGTGATGAGGACGTGCGTACCGAGGGGGCCGTGCTCTGCCTGGGCGATGAGGTCGGCGGCGACAACCGGCGCCGACGCGTTCTCATCGGCGACGATCGCGATCTCCGTCGGACCTGCTTCTGAGTCGATCCCGACCCATCCGTGAACCATCCGCTTCGCCCTGGTCACGAAGATGTTGCCCGGGCCCACGATCTTGTCGACGGGCCGGACCGACGCCGTGCCGTAGGCAAGGGCCGCGATCGCCTGAGCGCCGCCGATCCGGTACACCTCCGTCACGCCTGCCACCGCGCAGGCGGCGAGCACCGGCTCCGCTATCTCACCGCCGGGGCCGGGAGGAGATGCGATCGCCAGGCCCTCAACCCCCGCGACCTGCGCCGGAACCGCCGCCATGACGACGCTGGAGGGATACGCGGCGCGGCCTCCGGGAACGTAGATCCCCACGCGCCTCAACGGGCGGACCAGCTCGCCTATCGACTCGTCGGGGGATTCTTCCCGCCACTCGGTCTCGAATTGGTGCTCGCAGGTCCTTCTAAGCCGAGCTGCCATCACCTCGAGCGCATCGATGAGCTCGCGGGGAACGAGCTTCACCGCGGCTGCAAGCTCGTCGGCTCCCACCAGTAATTGGTCGGCGGTAAGCCGCGCCCGGTCGAAGACCTCGGTGTAATGGAGGACCGCCTCGTCCCCGCGCAGCCGCACGTCGTCGACGATCTCTCGAACCGCGGCGTCCGGATCGCCCCCGCCGGCCATGGGGCGCGGGCGCGGGATATGGACCGGTGTCTGCTGGTTACGTCCGTCGATCAGCTCGAGCATGGACCGAGCCTAGAGGAGTGGGGTGGGTGAGCTTGAGAGGCTCGGGGTATCTGCTAGGAGGCTGCCAGGGACGAGGGCCCGAGGATCGCTTTCAGCTCTGCGAACAGGCCGTTGCGCGTGTCGACCGCGAATTCGCTCCCCAGTCGCAGCACCGTCGTTGCCTCGTTGCGTGCGAGGTGCAGGAACACCTGGGTCGAGCCGGGATGGGCGCTCAAGATCTCCTTCAGGTGATCGACGACCTTCGGCGTGCACGCATCCACTTCGAGGTTGATCACGAGGGGGTGATCGCCGCCGAGTTTCGGCTCGGCGACCTCCATCGCGATGAGCTTTATCGAGTCATCGCGCGCGTCCCGATCGACACGCCCTTTGATCAACAGGATCGTGTCCGGTCGAAGCATCGCCGCAAATTGATCCTGGACCTTCGGGAAAACAACGGTCTCGACGCTTGAACCCGACAGGTCTTCGAGATCCAGCAACACCATCAGGTCGCCGCGCCGGGTCAGTTTCTTCCGCAGTCCCGCAACGATCCCCCCGCACGCAACGACCTCGCCGGGATGGCGGTCCGCCAAACCGGCGATCGAGCAGTCCGTCATCCGTGCCAGCAATCCTTCGACGCCGAGCAGGGGATGGTCGGAGACGAAGAGGCCGAGCATCTCCTTCTCGAGCGACAGCAGCATCGCTTTTGGAAATTCCTCGAGGCTTATCGGCTGATCGTGGTCGACCGTTGGGTCGGAATCGAAGAAGCCGAACTGGCCCACCGCTTGCGCGCGGCGTGTCGTGAGGATCGCACCGCAGATCTCCTCGCAAGAATCGAGAAGACCTTTACGTGTATGGCCGAGTGCCTCGAATGCGCCGGCCTTGATCAGGGATTCCACCGTCTTCTTATTGAGGCAGCCGTAATCCACCTTGCGGCAGAAGTCGTGGAAAGAGGTGAACTCGCCGTGCTGCGTCCGCGCCTCGACGATCTTCTCGACGACCCCCTCGCCCACGCCCCGCACTGCGGACAAACCAAAGCGGATCGAGTTGCCGACGGGTGTGAAATCGCGCTCGGAAGAATTCACGTCGGGGATGAGGACCGGGATCTTCATCTTGCGCGCCATGTGGAGGTACTTGGGTTTGTCGTCCTTGCGATCCTTCACCGACGTCAGCAGCGCGGCCATGTACTCGACCGGGTAATGAGCTTTGAGCCACGCCGTCTGGTAGGCGATGTACGCGTAGCAGGCCGCGTGGGCGCGGTTGAACGAGTAGTCGGCGAAACGCTCGATCAGGCTCCACAGGTGCAGGGCCTGCTTTTCGTCGACGCCGCCGTCGATGCAGCCCTTGATGAACTTGGGCTGCTCGGACGCCATGAGCGCACGGTCCTTCTTCCCGATCGCCTTGCGGACCAGATCCGCGCGACCCGGGGTGTAGCCGGCGATCTTCTGCAACGTCAAGACGATCTGTTCCTGGAAGACGAGGACCCCATGGGTCTCGCGGGTGAGATCTTCGAGCGCCGGGTGCAGGTACTGGATCTTCGACGGGTCGTTCATGCGCTCGATGTAGGTGGGGATCTGATCCATCGGGCCCGGCCGGTACAGGGCGTTCATCGCCATGATGTGCTCGAACTTCGTGGGCTTTAGCTGGACGAGGTAGCGGCGCATGCCTTCGGACTCGAGTTGGAAGACGCCGTCGGTATCGCCGCGCGCGAGCATCTCGTAGACGGCCGGATCTTCCAGATCGAGGTTGTCGACGTCCACCTTCGAAGACGTATTCCTGTGGATGTAGTCGAGGGCGAGCTCGATGACGGTGAGATTGCGCAGACCGAGGAAGTCCATCTTCAGAAGACCGAGCTTCTCGATCCCCTTCATGTCGAACTGTGTGACGACCTCGTCGTGGTCCCCTCGCTTCAGGGGCACGTGCTCGATCAGTGGATCGCGGCCGATAACCACTCCGGCGGCGTGGATGCCGGCAGAGCGCTTCAGGTTCTCGACCTGAAGGGCGGTGTCGATGATCGTCTTTGCCGTCCCGCCTGCTTCGTATGCCTCGGCGAGCTCGGGCGACGTCTCCAGCGCGCTTTGAAGGCCCGAGTCGCGGCCCATGATCAACGGCGGGTACAACTTCGTCAGGCGGTCGCCCTCGGCATACGGGAACCCAAGAACCCGAGCGGCGTCCTTGATCGCTTGCTTTCCCTTGATCGTGCCGTACGTCACGATCTGCGCAACGTGATCGGATCCGTACTTCTCAGATACATAGCGGATCACGTCGCCGCGCCTGCGCTCGTCGAAGTCGATGTCGATGTCGGGCATCGCCACGCGTTCGGGGTTCAAGAACCGTTCGAACATGAGGTCGTAGCGCAGCGGGTCGAGCTCGGTGATGCCTGTCGCGTAAGACACGATCGACCCCGCCGCGCTTCCACGGCCCGGCCCCACCCGGATCCCTTGTCCTTTCGCCCAGTTCACGAAGTCCTGGACGACGAGGAAGTATCCGGCGAAACCCAGGTTGGCTATCACGTTGAGCTCGTATGCGGCGCGCTCGCGCGCTGCCGAGGCGTCGTTCCCGTAACGAACCGCTATGCCACTGTGAACGAGGTCGGCCAGATAGCCGTCCAGCGTCTTACCCTCCGGCACCTCGTAGCGCGGCAAGAGAAGATTGCCAAGCTGGATCGTCACGTTGCATCGATCGGCGACCTCGAGCGTCGTCTCGCATGCGCCCGGCCATCCTTGAAACCGCTCGGCCATCTCCGCGGGTGTCTTCAAGTAGAACTCGTCGGAGTCGAACTTGAAACGGTTGGGGTCCGAAAGCTCGGTGCCCGTGTTGATGCACAGCAACACGTCGTGCCCTGGAGCATCGGCTTTGTGGGTGTAGTGGGAGTCGTTCGTACAGACCCACGGGATCCCCATCTCCTTGCCGAGCGCGACGAGCTCGTCGTTGAGCGGTTTCTGAACCTTGATCCCATGGTCTTGCAGCTCGAGATAGAAGCGATCGCCGAAGACTTCCCGGTACCAGGCAGCCTTGCGGCGAGCGCCTGCCATGTCGCCGGCGACGATGCGCTTGGGGATCTCGGCCGACAGGCAGCCCGACAAGCAGATGACGCCTTCGGAGTGCTCCGCCAGTATCTCGTGATCGGCGCGCGGCCAGTAGTGCAAGCCTTGGAGCCACGCCTTGCTGGACAGTTTGACGAGATTCCTGTAGCCGGTGTCGTCGGAGGCGAGCAGAGTGAGGTGGAAGGTCTTGTCGCCGTTCTCTCGCTGAGGCGGCTTTTCCCGGCGGTTCCCGTCGAAGAGGTAGCCCTCGATCCCGAGGATCGGCTTGACCGAGGTCTTGAGGCCGGTCGTGTAGAACTCGAGCGCTCCGTACATGACGCCGTGGTCGGTGATCGCGCACGCCGGCATCTCGGCGGCCTCGGCGGCCTCGAACAGCTCCGGTATCCGGCTTGCTCCGTCGAGCATCGAGTACTCGGTGTGAGCGTGAAGATGGACAAAGCTCACGTCTGAGTGCTCCCCCTATCGACGGCTCGGACTGCTCTAAAAGGTGCCCGGGACCCGAAATTACAAGAGTGTTCTTTATCCCCCGCCACAGGACCCGCGTCAAGCAACCGGCTCACATTGGTACTTCAATCAGGGTGCCCGAGAAGTGTTGCGGACAACAACCCCCGAAACCTGTTAGCGCGCTGTGGGTTAGGAGGCTGTGGGTTAGGAGGCCGCGGGTATGCCGGCCGCTTCTAGGGCGGCGGCCAGGTCGTCCGGTAGGGGGTCCGAGATCGTTATCGTCCGGCCATCGTCGGGGTGCGGGAACGAGAGCCTGAACGCGTGGAGGAACGGGCGGGTGAGCCCGATCGCGCGGGCATCGTCGGTCATCCCACCGTAGGTCCGGTCCCCCAGCACGGGATGGCCCAGGTGGGACAGGTGAACCCTGATCTGATGCGTGCGACCCGTCTCGAGGTCGACCTCCAAGAGGGAGCGCCGCTCGGCCGCGGCCACCACCCGGTAGTGGGTGACGGACGGGCGCCCTCCCGGCACGACGGCCATCTTCGTGCGGTTGAGGTTGTGGCGCCCGATCGGCGCGTCTATCGATCCCGTCGGCGACGGGGTCCCACGGACCAGGGCAAGGTAGCTCCGCGCAACCCTGCGCTCGGCCATAGCCCGGACGAGCTCTTGGTAGGCGTCATCGTCCTTGGCCACCACCAGAAGCCCGGACGTGTCCTTGTCCAGCCGGTGGACTATGCCCGGCCTCATCGATCCGGCTTTGGCAAGAGGCTCGCCCGTCCCCAACAGCGCGTTGACGAGCGTTCCGCTTGCATGGCCGCGAGCAGGGTGCGTCACCAGCCCCGCCGGCTTCGACACGACGAGGACACGTTCGTCCGAATAACGGATCTGGATCGGGATGTCTTGGGCTTGCGGGTCGTCGAGCTCGTCGGGAGTGATGATTCCACTGACCAGCTGGCCTGGTTCGAGCCGGTGCGACGGCCGGGCTCCCCCGCCGTCGATCGTGATGTCCCCCGCTTTGAGCGCCCGCTGGGCGCGGGTCCGCGTGATCCGAGCGATACGAGCGAGAACGACATCGGCTCTCAACCCCGCATCCTCCACGTCCACGGAGAACGAGATCGAGGTCGTCACGGCTCGTCGCGGACGAGGGGGCGGTCCCGGCCCGATCCGGATGCCCTCATGCTCGCAAACAACAGCAACGCGATCCCCGAGACGATGCATGCGTCGGCGACGTTGAACACCGGCCACACGTGAAGGTCTATGAAATCCACGACCTTGCCGTTCAGATCGCGGAACAGGCGATCGGCGACGTTTCCGAGGCCTCCACCGAGCATGAGCCCTAAGGGAACGACCAGAGCGGGCCGCGTGAGGCGGCGCACCCAAAAGAAAACCAGACCGACGACAACGAGACTGGCCGCGACGAAGACGCCGGGAAGACCTTGCAGGATCCCGAACGCCCCGCCCGAGTTGAGGGTGAGCCGCAGCGTCAAGACGCCGTGAACCACATCCACCGGCCCATCTGCCAGCCGGTCGACCGCCAGGGTCTTTGTGATCTGGTCGATCGCTATGACCGCGACCGCGACGCATCCCAGCAGCAGATAGCGAAGCCCGAGCCGGGCTTCAGGGGTGCTCGAGTGCAGCTCTGGGTTGCCCACGATGAAAGCCCGGAGGGCTAGCGGGCTCGCTCCTCGCGGCGCTTGCAGTCGAGGCACAGCAACGCGTACGGGAGCTCTTTGAGTCGGGCCGCGTCGATCGGCCGGCCGCAACGCTCGCACGTTCCGTACGTCCCCTCGTCGATGCGGGCTATCGCGCGAGTCATCTGATCGACGAGATCGAAGATGTTGTTGCGGATCGACAAGTCGCGCTCGCGCTCGAACGTGGCGGTTCCGGCATCGGCGAAGTCTTCGTCGAGCCCGACCTCGCCGGTGATCTCGGATTGCGTCGAGTCGAAGGAGTCTTCCTCGAGATCCTCCTGGCGGGCCTGCAGCTCGGCGCGCTTCTCTTCGAGGCCTGCGCGGATCGCCTTCAGTTGAGCAGCATCGAACTTCGCCGGGCGCACCGGACGTGGCTTGGGGCCCTTCGGGTTGGGCGACGTGACGGTTGCCCTCGAAAGCCGCGTCGCGCCAGAACGACTTGCCGTGCGTGCAGGCCGCGTCGTCTTCGCAGCAGTCTTCTTCGCGCTTGCAGTCGTCTTCTTGGCAGACGTGGCAGAAGTTTTCTTGGCGGCCGTTTTCGCCGGGGTTTTCGTGGCCGCCGGCTTCTTGGCGGACGTCTTC
>JAXDJM010000280.1:0-8396 GCA_034665605.1 Actinomycetota bacterium
TTGCGTCCGTACCACTTTCTCGAAGACGTTCGCGTCGCTCGCGAGCACGACGAAGTTTCCGACGATGCCTCGAGCTTTTCCTCCGACAACCGTGAAATCGTTGCCTCGATAGCTCTCGTGCGAGGCAAGCAAGTCACTCGAGTGAGTAGCTGCCTTGGCGAGAGTCGCTCGGGCAGCGTCCGCGTCACTGGTACCAACCAAGAACGCAACATCGGCAGAATCGCCCTCGATACCGTCGGCGAAGAACGCAACCTGGCGACCGATCCATGGTTCGACGTCGTGAGTGAAATCGACTCCGGTGGACGCAAGAGCGTCGTTGAGCAAGTTCTCCAGCTCGCCCTTTGCGAGGGATGGCGTTTTCGCCTCGGGGAAATGCCTGAGCAACTCACCAAGGGCCTGCTTCTGATGCGTCGAGGGATCGAGAAAGACGCTCGCGTAGAAGAACGCGTCCGATGGAACCAGATCTATGGCGTTGTCGTGCGCCGGATTCAGGTAGATGCGGTAGGCGAGTCCACCCAACGCGCCGACGACAACGATCACGATCACAGCGATAACGAGTTTCTTGGAGGGCATGCGAAGACCTCAGGGATCTAACGAAGGATCAAAGGCGTCGCAGAGAAAAGCTAAGCAGAGCGCTCGCCGCGAGCCGGGCGCTCGGCCCGCTCTTTGGCACGGGGTACGAGGGTCGGGTTCACCTTTTCAAGTACGACCTCGCGTGTGATCACGCACTGACCGACGTCTTCACGACTCGGCAGGTCGTACATGACGTTCAGGAGGACCTCTTCCAGGATCGCCCGCAAGCCACGCGCACCGGTTCCCCGAAGCATCGACTGTTCCGCTACCGCTTCGAGAGCGTCCTCCGTGAAGTCGAGCTCGACGCCGTCGAATTCGAAGAACTTCTTGTACTGCCTGATCAATGCGTTCTTGGGCTCGGTGAGGATCTTCACGAGCGACTGACGATCGAGGTTATGAACGTGGGTGATGACGGGTAGCCGGCCGATGAATTCGGGGATGAGGCCGTACTTCAATAGGTCTTCGGGGAGAACATTGGCCAGGATCGCGCCGAGGTTCTTCTCTTCCATCTTGCGAACGTCGGCCCCGAAACCGATCCCTTTGCGACCGATGCGGCTTTCGATGATCTTCTCGAGACCTGCGAACGCGCCACCACAGATGAACAGGACGTTCGTCGTGTCGATCTGGATGAACTCCTGATGCGGATGCTTGCGTCCACCTTGGGGCGGAACGCTGGCCGTCGTCCCTTCGAGGATCTTCAGCAAGGCCTGCTGGACCCCTTCGCCCGAGACGTCGCGCGTGATCGACGGGTTCTCCGACTTGCGTGCGATCTTGTCGACCTCGTCGATGTAGATGATGCCGGTCTCGGCGCGCTTGACGTCGTAGTCGGCTGCCTGAATGAGCTTGAGCAAGATGTTCTCGACGTCTTCGCCGACGTATCCGGCCTCCGTTAGAGCGGTCGCATCGGCGATCGCGAAGGGGACATTCAGCATGCGGGCCAGCGTTTGAGCCAGCAAGGTCTTCCCACACCCGGTGGGGCCGAGAAGGACGATGTTCGACTTCGCTAGTTCGACATCACCTTCTTGACGTGCGCCGACCTGGATCCGCTTGTAGTGGTTGTAGACGGCAACCGAGAGAACCTTCTTGGCTTGTTCCTGGCCGACGATGTAGTCGTTCAAGAAGTCGTAGATCTCTTTGGGCTTGGGGAGGTCTTCGAGCTTGAGCTCGGGGGTCTCGGAGAGCTCTTCTTCGATGATCTCGTTGCACAGGTCGATGCACTCATCGCAGATGTACACGCCGGGTCCGGCGATGAGTTTCTTGACCTGCTTTTGCGACTTCCCGCAGAACGAGCACTTCAGCAGGTCGCCGCCGTCACCGAACTTCGGCACGCGTACTCCCCCCTACACCTCCTCGAGCTTCGCAGGCGAAGCTTCGAGTTCTTCCCTGGCGATACGACCAGGCTCACCCGGAGGCAACGACCCGTCGCCCGTGAGCAACTCTGCTGCCTTACGAGTTGTGAAGACGTCGTCGATTATTCCATAGGCCTTTGAGTCCTCGGCGGTCATGAACCGGTCCCGATCGATGTCTTTTTCGACCTGCTCGACAGGCTTGCCGGTGTGGTGCGACAGGATCTCAGCCATGCGCCGGCGCAGCGACAAGACCTCGCGTGCCTGGATGTCGATGTCGGCCGGGGTGCCCTGGAAACCTGCGGAACCCTGGTGGATCATGATCTTGGCGTTGGGCAGAGCGAAGCGCTTACCGGCGGCACCGCCGGCCAGCAAGATCGCGCCCATCGACATCGCCATGCCGACGCAGACGGTCGACACGTCCGGCTTGATGAACTGCATCGTGTCGTAGATGGCCATGCCCGCGTAAACCATCCCACCCGGCGAGTTGATGTACAGGGAGATGTCCTTCTCGGGATCTTCGGATTCGAGATGGATGAGCTGAGCGACGATCAGGTTCGCAACCTGGTCGTCCACTGGGGTACCCAGCATGACGATGCGCTCTTTGAGGAGGCGCGAGTAGATGTCGAACGCGCGCTCGCCTCGACTGGTCTGCTCGACCACCATCGGAACGAGATAGTTGCGGTAGCTGTCGTTGCCCATCTACGGATTCCCCTCCACCTCGACCGTCTCATGTGTGGCTCGGCCGGGGACGGTGATGCTCGCGACGACGTAGTCCAAAGCCTTCCTTCGCATGATATCGGCAGCGAGAGCGCCCAATCGACCGCCTTTGACGACATCTTCCGCAACATCTTTGGGCTCACGCTGCAATCGTGCCGCCAGATAAGCGATCTCGCGACCGATGTCATCTTCGGTCACATCCATCTCTTCACGGCGGGCGATCTCTTCGAGCACCAGCTCGGCTGCGACCGACCTAGCCGCCTGGTCGCGGATGTCTTTCCTGATTTCCAGCTCGGTCGACTGCGAAGCGCGTTCGTAGTCGGACATCGAAAGTCCGGCCCGATCGAGGTCTCCTTGAAAATGCTCGAGTCGATGCTCGAATTCGGATTCGACGAGCTTCTCGGGAGATTCCAGGTTGATCGCCTCGAGCAACGCGTTCAGCGCTGCCCCTCGCAGCTCTTCAGCGGCGGCGGAAGCCTTGACCTCTTTGAGGCGTTCACGAAGATCGTTCTTCAGGTCGTCGAGAACGTCGAACTCGCCCGCCGTTTTCGCAAACTCGTCGTCGAGCGGGGGAAGCTTCTTCGCCTTGACCTCTTTGAGAAGAACGGTGAACGAGACATCTTCTTCATCACCGGGCATCGTGTCGTTGAACCTGAGGATCGCCCCCGCCCGATTGCCCTCTAGTTCGTCATCCAGCTTCGCGGGGCCGTTCCGAGAACCCACCTCGTACAAGAGGTCCGGGGCGCTGGCGCCTTCGACCGGCTGATCGTGGCGGGAGCCTTTGATGTCGATCAGAACGTAATCGCCTCGTCGGGCCTCACGCGAAACGGTCTCGAGCTCGGCGAAACGATCCCGCAAGCGGTCGAGCTGCTCGGTGATGTCCTCGTCGGTGACATCTTCTGAAGGTGCCTCGACCGTGAGGGTGGACAACTCAGGGATCTGGATCTCGGGTCTCAGGTCCACCGTGGCTTCGAAAACCAGGGGATTTCCAGTCTCGAACTCGAGCACCTCGATCTCGGGCGGGGCGATCGGCTGGAGATCCTCGGCCGTTACGGCTTCGCGGTAGAACCCGGGCAGCGCATCCTTCAGCGCCTCCTCGCGCACCGTCTCGGGCCCCACGCGCGCGTCGATCAGCTGACGCGGCACCTTTCCTTTGCGGAAACCGGGCACCTTGATCTCTTTGGCCCAGCGTTGATATGCGGCGCTTAGAGCGGGCCCCAGCGCACCTTCCTGGACCTCGACTCGGAGCTTGACCCGGTCTTTGCCGACGCGCTCGGAAGAGGTCTGAACAGAGGATTCGGCCATGGACGAGCATCCTAGCCGTGGGGTGAGACGGTTCATGGTGGCCGCGAGCACTCGGTTTGGGAGCCAAGGACCGCGCTAGGCGGACGAAAGTGGGGATGACGGCCCCTGACTCCCAAACCGACGACGGTCGGCAGAAAGCCATCAACACCAGCGCATCTGTCGGCCCGCCCACGAAAGAACTGGGCGGGCTCGGAACGCAAGCCGTTGCGCTATCCGCCTACCTACCGGACAGTTCGGTCGCTACGGCGCGTTCGGTTTTCTGAATCGGGCCTTTCCGACCCGGAACTAGCTCAGCGGCTCACCGTTTTCGACTTGGCCGACTTGCACGTTCCCGCCTTCACCTTTGACTGCTTGACCGACGCGTAGAACTTCCCGTGGACCTTCGACAGGTTGGACACCTTCCACTGGCCGGTGCCGTTGGTCGTGTCGTGGCCGACCGGCGTCCCCTTCTTCTTATGCACCTGGAACAGGACCACGTTCCGTCCGCCCACACATTTATTGCTGGCGGACTTGACGCGACCCTTGAAGGATCCCTTCGCGAACCCGATCGAGATATGCGATTTGAAGCTGGATCCACCCGCTGGCGGCGTCGTGGATCCTGTGGTCGACGTCGTGGCGGAAGGTGTCTTTGACGCCGATGCCGAAGAGCTCCCTCCGGGGAGGCAACTCGGAAGCCCACCTGGGAGGCTGGTAGGCAGACACGTATCGGCCCTGGAGCCGGCTCCAACTCGTGTGTCGCCCAGCGCGCTCGACGACAACAGCATCGCTACCGACAGCGC
This sequence comes from Actinomycetota bacterium, assembly GCA_034665605.1. Taxonomy (GTDB): domain Bacteria; phylum Actinomycetota; class CADDZG01; order CADDZG01; family WHSQ01; genus JALZGD01. Next base: position 4,724 of record JAXDJM010000280.1, read on the forward strand.
GCATACCGCGACGGAAAAGATCAGCGCGATCCGAGCACTTCCGTTCTGTCTCATGGAGCGACCACCTTTCTAAGTGGGCGACTCGTTGCGCCCAGACGGGACGTTTGTTAGCCGTTAGAAGAACTTATCCCCATAGACTCGCTAACTATTCGGGGCGTAGCGCAGCTTGGTTAGCGCGCAGCGTTTGGGACGCTGAGGTCGCCGGTTCGAATCCGGCCGCCCCGACGCTCGACTTGCCACCAAGTCGTTTGGCCTCGCCGCGGTAACTTCCGGGAATGGGGGCCGGGACCTACCCGGCTAGGCGAAAGGGAGGGACCGTGCGCAAGAGGATCCTGTTCGTTGTTGCGTTGATGGCCGCCGGAGCGGTCGGAGCGAGCCTGGCGTTTGTTATTCCGAGCTCTGCGGCCGGAGGGACCAAGCACAAAGAATTCACCCTGTATGAGAAGAGCACCCACGACCATGCGTACCAAGCCGACCAAGGAGACCACGGCTTCTCGGTTGGTGACTACGAGGTCGGTCACGAACCATTGTTCCGTCACCACAAGAGGACGGCCGTCCTCTCGCGCGTGTGTCACAACATCCGCGTGCACAGATCGACGAGAGCGTCCACTCTTCAGTGTGACGGCGTGATCTCGTTGAAGGGTGGGACCCTTACTTTTCTGGGGAGAATCGCCTTTGGGCCGAATGGCGGCAGTAACACTCTCCATCTCGCGATCACCGGAGGAACCGGCACCTACCGGGACGCCTCGGGAACCGTAACGCTCGATTTCAATCAGAGCCCAGCACCCGTCGACTTCAGCATCGACTACTGATCGCTGGTGGGGCCATGCCTTCGGGCATGGCCCCACTCCGCGCAAGACCCCCCGATAAGCTCAGAGAACTTGCGGGTGTAGCTCATTTGCGGGTGTAGCTCAATGGTAGAGCTCCAGCCTTCCAAGCTGGTCATGAGGGTTCGATTCCCTTCACCCGCTCCAAACCCGAATGGCTCCGTCAAAGGCGTCGAACCCCATAGCGCGCTCTCTCGGCACGGCGTAGAACAAGGATGCGGACCAAGCGCTGGGAGGGATGATGAAACATCGGGTCTTGGCAGGTCTCGCCGTCACCGCTCTCCTGGCCGCATGTGGCGGTGCAAACAGCACCTCTGTGGCTCCGAAGCCGGTCACCTCGAAAAGCGCATCACCCAGCCCGCCATCAGTGTCCATGACCATCGCCGACGGCGCAACACTTAAGCGCGCCATTCATTGGCAAGTGAGTGCGAGACCCGCGGCTAACGACGCGATCCAAGAGGTGGACTTTCTAATCGACGGCAAGAAGAAGTGGGTCGAGAACAACGCGCCTTACTTCTTCGATGATGACTTCGAGGTGCTGGCGCCATGGCTGCTTGGTAACGGACGCCATGAGCTGACAGCTCGGGTCGCCACGCTCGACGGTGCCAGCGCGGAGATAACGGCACATGTCAGTGTGAACGTGGACATATCTAGGAACAAGCTGATCGCCGGGACCTACCGGCGCGTCGTGACACGAGCGGATCAAAAGCGGGTCGAGCCGTACCGGGTGCCCTCGAAGGGTGCGTTCGGCAATGAGTCGCCGACCGGAAGATGGACGATCCATGTGAAGGCGAACGGCGAAATCATCGGAGTCGATCCGACAGGTGACGCCGCTAACCCATTCATCGAGCCGTACACGCTGGATCGCTCCACGCTGACGCTCTACGGACCTGCTGTGTGGCGCCAGCCCAACCCCGAGTCTGCGAATGACTTCTGCCAGCCGGAGAAGGCCAGCGATTACACCTGGTCACTATCCGGATCGTCGTTGACGATCAGGAACATCCAAAGAAGTTGTGCCGACCGAGACATCGTTTTCGTCGGGAAGTGGACTCGATCCTGATCTGGGGGCCGATCAAGTAGGGAGGAATGTCATGCGTGGAAACAGGTCGTTCAAGTTCCGCTACGCGAACGTAGCGGCGACACTCGCATTGGTTGTCTCGCTCGCGGGGACCGGGTATGCCGCATCGCAGCTGGCCCCCGGCAGTGTCGGCACCAAGCAGTTGAAGAAGGGGGCCGTCACCACGGCGAAGGTGAAGAACTTCTCGCTCAGCTACAAGGACTTCCAGGGCGGTCAACTTGGACTGATCTACGGCTACGCGCATGTCCTCCCGGACGGCACCGTCGACGAAGCCAACTCGTTCGGGGTCACTAAGGCCAACGTCAACCATCAGTTTGGATACTGCTTCCTTGACCTCGATTTTCCCGTTCACGGCGTGGTTCTGACCCTGGACGGCGAACACACGGCCGGTGAGGGCACGGGCGTTTCGCTCGCCTGGGAAGCGCCTCCATCGGACTGCAGCGGCAATGAATTCGGAGAGGTGATCCCCAAAGCCGCCAATGGTCAATTGATAGACGCCGGGTTCTACATCGCCTTCTTCTAAGCCGGACGAAAACGGCGCGATAGCAAGGAAGCGGTCACCAGCTCGATAACTTCTAGAGTCGACATATGCCACTCGACTTCGAGCTCGATCCACCAATGGACGAAGCGCTCTGCACCGGCTTGATCGCCTTGTGGGTCGACGTCGTCAATGCCGATGGAGCCGTCGGCTTCGTGCCGCCGGTCACCCAATCCGACGTCCGGCCCCGCGCCGAGCAGATCTTCGACGACATCCGGTCCGGCCACACTCACTTGGTGACGGGGCGGCTCGACGAGGAGCTGGTCGGTTTCTGCTTCCTCGAGCAGCGCATCGGTCCGTTATTCGCGCACTGGGCGACCATCAAACGCATCCAGATACATCCCGATCTACAGGGCCGGGGGCTCGGTTCCGGGTTGCTCGAGGCCACGGAGGAGCACGCGCGCAGGCTTGGCCTCGACGCTCTCCACCTAACCGTTCGCGGAGGCACGGGCCGGGAGTCCTTCTATGCACGTCACGGCTACAAGATCGTCGGCCGGATACCCAAGACGATCCGGGTTGGCCCCGGAGACGACCGCGAGGAGATCTACATGGTCAAGGGATTGGCCGATGCTGCTGCCCCGTCCACATAGCATCTGACTCGTGACAGCGGCGAGCTCATCCGATCCCGGACTGTTCGGGCCGGACTCGATCACCTGGCGTATCCATTCCGACCCCTCGATGATGGTCGGCGGATTGCGGGCCCTCCTCGTTCAAGCACTCAACTCGCGCGCGATGGCCGCGGTCGCGCAACACAGCAACTACCGCGAAGAGCCGTGGGAGAGGCTGATGCGAACGGGTCGTTACATCGTTCAGACCACGTTCGGCGATTCCCCCACTGCACAGGCCGCAGCGGCGCGGGTAAGAACGATCCACAAGCACGTCACCGGAGTCGATGACTTCAGCGGCGCGCCTTACAGGGCAGACGATCCCGATCTGCTGCTGTGGATCCACTGCGTCGAGGTCCACTCGTTCATGACCGGCTACCGCGTCTATGGACGAGGGCTCAAAGATGATGAGATCGATCGGTACGTGCACGAGATGGTCCGCGCTGCCGAGCTCGTGGGGCTTCACGGAGATGAGGTGCCCGCCACCTACGGCGATCTGTGTGATTACCTCGAGGGCCAAGAGTTGATCGCATCGCCCGCCGCCCGCGACGGCATGCGATTCATCTTGTACCCACCGGTGCCGTGGCCCGGTGGTCGCTACCCGAAATTCCCCGGCAGCCGGATC
>JAXDJM010000281.1:0-4028 GCA_034665605.1 Actinomycetota bacterium
GCGTGTGCGGCGCGCCGGGCCGCAATGCGGCGCGGGCCGTCGTAAGCGATTTCGTTGCGCGCGGCGAAGAGGCACATGAGGCCGAGGCGATCGGTTAGCGGCCTATGGTCCTCGTTCCCCGGCGCTCCGACGACTCTGCGCTGTCGGTTTGAGACGCTACGGAGTGGGAACAATCCCTTGGTACCGCACGTACCCAAGGCGGCCACTAGCCGCAGGAGGTGACTGAGCCATGGGCATAGGAGTGAGCCTGTTCCTGATAGCCGTCGGAGCGATCTTGACGTTCGCAGTCAACGTCACGACCTCGGGCTTCAACATCGACACGGTCGGCATCATCCTGATGATCGTCGGGGGCCTCGGCCTCGTTTTGTCGATGCTGTTCTGGTCGAGCTTCGCCCCATTCCGTCGTGACCGCGTTGCGAGTGGCACGGTAGTCAGAGAGCGCGAGCTCGTCTAATCGCAGCTTGCCGCATACGTCGCGTAAAACGCGATGTTTGCAGCACCGAAACAAGGGCGGGCCTTCGTCGGGCCCGCCCTCTTCGCGTCTAGTGCCGGGCTCGCCAACTCAGAAGGTTCTTCAAGAGTTGGTAGCCGGTGTAGGTGGGGGCGTAGCTACTGAGCCCGAACGGATGGTCGAACTTCTCGGTCGGCATCGGCAACACGGCGCCGAGGAATCGGATCCGGCCCCCTTTGTAGCGGACCTCACCGAGCGACACGTTGGTCAAGCCCCCGGTGGTGCCCACGGCTCGCGGCCTGCCCTTTGCTTTCTTGAAGACGCTGCCGTCCACGTAATAGATCGGCGACGTGAATGCGTCGTTGCCTTGGGCGTCTTGGATCGCGTAACCGATCGGGACGGGCTCGTAGGTTTGGTGACGGTGCACCTCGCTGCCCGATGTGCCCTCTGCCGCGCCGCCCTGGTTCACGTTCTTGGCGAGAGGGTCCTTGTAGGTCACGGCCCGCTTGCTGGTGGCGAAGTTGATGTACCCCGCGTACTTCTTGGTGACCCCGATCCCACCCTTGATGATCTTCATCGCCTTCAACTCACCGAGGGCCCTGTCGGTCAGCACCAGGTTGCCGTTGAAGCGTGCCACCCACTTTCGGAGGACCGGGCCGAGTCGTTTGTAGACCTTGTTCGTCACCGCGATCGTGTCGTAGCGGCGCATCCACTTCTTCGACCGAAGCATCTTTTTGGGCGACAGCTTGTGGACGCCCGGCTTGGCGAACGGCCGTAGCTGGTTCCAGAACTTCATGTTCGTCGCGCGGTAGCCGACCTGGCCGGGGTCCGGCCACCCTTTCTCCTTGGTGAAGTCGATGTCCGCGTTGAAGACACCGCTCGTCTGATTGTTGTCGTTGACGATCCGGACCCGGTACAGCCCCGGCGTCGGGAGGTTGGCAACGAGCGACTGCCCGGCCTGGACGTACAGGGACGACTGGTTGAAGTACGAGTTGACTGTCTCCCACTTCTCACCTTGGGCCGTGGGCTCCGACGGTTTCCTACGCTCGAGCCGCGCTTCATTCAGTGCACAAGGGCCGACGCCTTGCGCGTTCGCACAGGTGATCGTCACGTTGATGCCGCCGTTATAGACGCCCTGTTTCGGGCCCTTGACGTGGAACTGTTGGATGTAGTTGTTCGCGGGCGTCAGCTGAACGCCGTGTATGTCTTTCTGGGTGGGCAGCTTTGCGAACTTGGGGGGAGCCACGAAGTGTTTTGTCGGGCTCGACACGACGCCCTTGTTGTAGACGTATCCGACTTTGCCCTTAGTGAAGAAGGTGGTCTTCTCCGGCTTCAGGCTGAAATCGATCATCGAATACACCAGCGATTTGTTGCCGTCGATATGAAGTTGTTCGACGTCGGGGTCGAAGCACGATCCCGTTCCGCAGTTCGACACGTGCGACAGCGACATCTCGTTGTCGATCCCGTCGGCGTTCAGGCCTACCGGTGAGTCGATCCAGTCACCCAATGCCCCCGTGACCGTGTACTCGAGCGTGTCCCACACCGTTCCCCACTGGACACCGTAGAAGCGCGGGTCGCTCGCATCCGCGCTGTTGGGTTTGATAAGGGGCGAGTACGACAGACGTTTGGACGCGTCACGCCACGCTCCCTTGACGGTCTGCAGGATCCGTTGGTTCTCGCCGTAATCGCGTTGAGATCCGCCGAGCAACGTGTACGAGAACGCGTTCGCAGTCAGTTGTCCGTGCAGGTCGATCCCGCCGGTCCACTGCGGGTCGCCGTTCTTCTTGTGCGGGCCAACTGCCCGAAGCACCTTTCCGAACGAATGCGTTTCCGGCTCCGACCACGGTGTGTAAGGCCGGAACGTGTAGCCGATCTCGGGCCAATCGCGATTCTCGTCGACGCCGTTTCCGTTGTAGCGCTGATAGAACTGCGTGCCCGTCGTGCGGTCGCCCCGGACCCACCCGTCGGCGTTCGGATAGATGAAGTAGATGACCGATTTCCGCAGTGCTTTTCCCGCGGTGATCGATTTCTTCGGGGTCGCTTCGAGCAGAGGGTGGGGGATCGGAGCCTCGGCGTTGCAGTTCACTACCGAGGGAGCAACCTTCGCTTCGCACGCGCCCCACGTCGCGAGATCCTCGGCTGCGCGGGTTCCGCCTTCCACACCCGCCCGTTCGATTCCGTGGATCGACATCGGGAACACGAAGTACTTCTTGTGCTTGTTCGAAACCTTCTCGTCGGTGATGCGGACCATGTAGAGGTGCTGGCGGTCGCGCGTAACACCTTGGCCATTCTGCGCATTCACGGTGACCGGAAGGCCGGCGGACTTGAAGTTCTTGCACGGCTTGGTTTGGATCGTGACCGGCTTCCCGTTGCAACTGAAGTCCTTGTCTAGTTGATAGAACTGGACGAACCTCGGGAACAGCTTCTGCATGTAATCGAGGCCGTTGACCATCTCCGAGTACTGCATGAAGTCCGTTGCGCACACGGTTCCTTTTGCATAGGGCGAATGCTCGGGCTGGCCCTTGTTGCAAGCTTGCGGGTCGGGGAACACCCGTCCGAGGGCCTGATAGGTGGTGTCGTCGGTCGCAACCGGCGAGATCGCCCGTTGGAACGTCGCGGTCGATGCGGTTTTGGCTTGGGTCTGTCCCGCTAACGGCACCAGGGCGACGCCGACGAGTGTTGCGAGCACGGTTGCGATCGAGACCTTGCGCATGTCATCCCCCCAGAGTGAAAGTCGCCGATAGGGGAGATTTCGCCCCGATTGTCCGGATTCCCCCGCCGGGGACCGAAGTCAGTGAGCCGAGTGAGCTGAGACCCGCACGATCCGGTCCTCGATCGCGGCCGCCTGGTACTTGGGCATCCCGCCGGACAGGATCGAGAATTCGACCCAGTCCTGCAACGGCTTTGCCCACAGCCAGCCCGACAGGGCCGAGATGTTGTCGAGCGTGCCGGTCTTGGCGCGGATGCGCACGTCTTTCAATCGGTCTTCGAGCGTGCCCTGGCCCCCTGCTGCCAGATCCGAGCGCAACTTCTTTCCCCACGATTGCCCGGTCGCGAATCTAAGAAGGGAAACGATGCCGGCGGGGGATACCCGATTGTCGTAAGAGAGCCCGGAAGAGTCGTACGCGGTGATCGAGACACCGTGCGATGCGGTCCACGCTCTGATAGCCGCAGCCGCGTGCGCGATCGTTCCCGGCGCTCCGTAACTCGTAACCGATAGACGCTTACCGAGCTCTTCCGCGAAGAAATTCGACGATTGGCGATCCATGTAGCGCATCAGGACCTTCAACGGTTGTGACATGACGCGTGCGAGGCGCGGTTTGTGCCGCGGAACCGTTCCGGCTTTGGGTGAGTCGGCGACGAGCACACCGATCTGTCGCAATTTCGCAGTCAGGGCTTTGGCGGCACGGTATTCGGGGTTGGAGATGTGTTTGTCCTTGTGAGTGTTGCCGTCGATCGCAACGGCGGAAGGTAATGCGACCTCCTCGGCCGGGAAGTCGGATTTCCACCCCGGCGCGAACCAGTCGTGTGAGAAATAGGTCGTGGAGCCCACGACGCGGCCGGTGATGACGTTCAC
>JAXDJM010000282.1:0-2862 GCA_034665605.1 Actinomycetota bacterium
AGCCGCGATCGGGATATCGGTCAGCGGGGGGTGGAAGGGCTTACCGGCGAACCCTCGGAGCCCCTTGAACTTTCGACCGCTTAGCTTCATGGCCGGTCGTATCGAGAACAGTCGTGCCACTCGTAGCCTCCCCGCCTAGGCGCCTGTTGGTCCGGTCGGTTCGCGCTATCCCTTGGCCGACAAGGCCAGGAATTCCTCACGTGTCTTCATATCCGTGCGCAACAATCCCGTCATTGCCGAAGTGACCGTTTTCGAGCCGGCTGCCTGTACGCCACGGATGGTCATGCACTGGTGTTCCGCCTCGAGCACCACCCCTACACCCTTGGGCGCGACATTGTCCTCCAGCCACGTCGCGATCTGCTTCGTCATGCGTTCCTGGACCTGAAGATCGCGGGCGAAGTGCTCGACGACGCGTGCAAGTTTGCTCAACCCCACGATCGAATCACCCGGTATGTAACCCAGGTGGGCAACGCCGTGGAACGGGAGCAAGTGGTGCTCGCACAGCGAGGAGAAGGGGATGTTCTTAGCTATGACCAGTTCGTCGTAGCCGTCTGTGTTGGGGAAAGTCGTTGCGTTGAACGGCCGGTTGGTCAGTAATTCGCGGTACATCCGAGCGACGCGCCCTGGAGTGTCTTGCAATCCACGCTGGGTGATGTCGATACCGAGGGCGTCAAGTAGTTCTGCTACGGCAGCCTCTGCCCGAGGAACGTCCGGGTCGAGGGGCCGTAGCGGCGTAACGTTGGAGCTCATCTGCTCTCCTTATTTCGCATTCAAGTAATCCAAGCCTAGTCGCGCGTTAGCGGGCCTTCGGCCCACCGACGGGATTCTCAAGCAACCCTTTTACGAGACCCGCTACGAGGGCGGCTCGCTCGGGCATGCGATCGACGAGGACATGCTCGCCCTCGGCATGCGCGCCGTCTCCGACAGCCCCGAGGCCGTCGAGGGTCGGGCGGCCCAGCGCGGCAGTGAAGTTCCCATCGGACACGCCGCCCGCGCCGATGGCCCACAGAGGCGCTATGCCGATCTCCGAAGCAACGGCAGAGGCTTGTTCGAACAGGTCGACGGACGCAGTGGGCTCGAGGGGGCCGCGATTGGGGCCACCCACGATCGTCATCTCGGCTCCTTCGACCACGGGATCCAGTGCGTGCAGAGCTTCGTCGACGCGGGCCTGCTCGTTCGCGGTGGGTGCTCGTACGTCGATCTGCAGTAGGGCGGTGGCCGGGATCGTGTTCGATGTCGTCCCCGCATGCGCCACGGTCGGAGTAACGGTCGTCCCAACGGACGGGCGCGCGATCGAGGAAAGTGCCGTCACGACGTGGGCCAGCTCGATCAGGGCATTGATTCCTCTGTCCGGATCGAGGCCCGCATGAGCAGCGCGCCCATGAAAGAAAACCTCATAGAAGGATGCCCCCTTGCGAGCAACCTTCAGCGCGCCGTCTCCGCTCGCTTCGAGCACCAACACGGCGTCGACTTCTTGGGCAACCCTCTCTATGAGCTCTCTCGAGCTGTGACCGCCGGTTTCCTCATCGCTGGTGATGAGAACGGCTACGCCCTCAGGATCTTCGAAAGCGGAGACGGCATGCAGGCCTTGAACGACCCCCGCTTTCATATCGAAGGCGCCGGGTCCCGACGCGACCCCATCTTTCACCGAGAAGGGCCATCTCATGGTGGTGCCGCGAGGCCACACGGTGTCGAGGTGCCCGAGGAGCAGGACTCGTGGCCGGCCGAGTTTCCACAAAAGGTGAGGGCGGCCGTCGGTCCTGACGACCTCCGGGCCATCGCCGAGGAGTCGTTTGCCCATCTCGGACAAGAGCGAACACCCAGCCTCGATGGCTTCGAGATCGGCCGTCGGCGTCTCGGCCATCACCAGCGTCTCGAGATCGTCGACCATGGCATCGGTTGTGCGGATGAGCTTGTCCAGAAGAGTCATGGCGAATCAGGCTAAATGACGCACGAGAGGATCCGGACGAGCTCGTCAATCGACCCAATCGAGCGTGCGATCGATCGCCTTCTTCCACAGAGCTTTGCCGCGCGCTCGGGTCGGCGCGTCCATCTGCGGCTCCCACGTCTTGTCGATGCGGTAGTTCTCGCGCAATTCGTCAAGATCGCTCCAGAAACCGACCGCAAGCCCGGCGGCGTACGCGGCGCCCAAGACCGTCACTTCGGAGGCAGCGGGTCTGACCACGGGGAAGCCGAAGACGTCGGCTTGGAATTGCATCAAAAGGTCGTTCACGACCATGCCTCCGTCAACACGCATCTCGTTCGGGGGTGGGGGACCGACATCGGCAAGCATCGCATCGGCCAGGTCGAGCGACTGATACGCGGCCGCTTCCAGGGCGGCGCGCGCGATGTGAGCTTTGGTGGCGTACCCCGTCAGTCCGGCGACAACTCCACGCGCATCACTACGCCAGTGCGGTGCGAACAAGCCGGAGAAGGCAGGAACGAGCACCACACCGCCGTTATCGGGGACGCTGCGCGCGAGCTCTTCGACCTCATCTGAAGTTGAGATGATCTGTAGGTTGTCGCGGAGCCATTGGATCAGTGCACCGGCAACCGCAACCGATCCTTCCAGCGCGTACGTCGCGGGAGCATCGCCCAGCTTGGCCGCGACCGTCGTGATGAGTCCGTGATCGGAGAACACCGTTTCGGTCCCCGTGTTCAAGAGCATGAAGCACCCGGTGCCGTAAGTGTTCTTAACGTCGCCTACATCGAAACAAGTGTGGCCGAATAAGGCAGCCTGCTGGTCTCCGAGGATCCCTGCTATCGGCACGCCGCTTGCCGGATCGACCGCATTTCCAAAGACCTCACTCGAACCGGCGATGCGGGGAAGCATCGCTCGCGGGATCCCCAGCTCGTCGAGCA
>JAXDJM010000283.1:0-7534 GCA_034665605.1 Actinomycetota bacterium
GCGGCCTGATCGATGTCGGTGCCGCCGAAGAAGGCCTTCAACACCGGGCCCTTCCTTACGACAAGGGCGGAGACTGGCATTACGACATCATCTCGGCATTCATCAAGTCGATGCGGGGCTCCGATGCCGATGCCGCCGTGTACTGGATGGTCCGCATGCTCGACGCCGGCGAAGATCCTCGGTTCATCGCTCGACGGATGGTCGTCTTCGCGAGCGAGGATGTCGGTAACGCCGACCCCATCGCTCTGCAAGTCGCGGTCGCAGCTCACCACGCTCTCGAGTTCGTGGGCCTTCCGGAGGCCAAGCTGAACCTCGCGCAGTCCGCGGTGTACCTCGCCCTTGCTCCCAAATCAAACGCGAGCGCGAGAGCCTTATGGGCAGCCGAGGAAGAGGTCAAAGCGACCGGCCCCCTTCAGGTGCCTGCCCACATCCGGGATTCGCACGGACACGCGTCACGCTCGATCGGTGCAGGCGCGGGCTACCTCTATCCGCACGAGTTCGGTGGATGGGTTGCCCAGCAATACCTACCGGAGCGCCTGACGGATAAGAGATTCTTCTCGCCGATCACCGGCCGCGAGCAAGAGCTCGGTTCCCGCCTCGACGATCTGCGATCCGGCGACTCGCCTGGCAAGAAACGCCCCGGCGGCGACAGCAAGTAGGGTCATCCGATGCTGAAATCACTGGTGTGGATCGCGGTCGGCGCCGCCGGAGCTCTCGAGCTCGATCGGTTGCTGGACCGGCAGAAGGAGCGCTGGCGCCCTCACGCGGTGACCGGCAAGCTCCTCGACAAGGCCAACGAGCGGCTCGAAAAAGGTCGTTCCGGGAGCTGATCTCCGCGGCCCGAAAATAAGGTCTGGTTATGGATTCGCGCACGATCCGCGAGCGGTTCCTCGCGTTCTTCGAAGAACGCGATCACACCCGCGTCCCCAGTGCATCGCTCGTCCCCAACGATCCCACGCTGTTACTGACGAACGCGGGGATGAACCAGTTCAAACCGTATTTCCGCGGCGAGCAAACGCCGCCCTTCGCTCGCGCAGCTTCGTCGCAGCGATGCATGCGCGCAGGCGGCAAGCACAACGACATCGAAGAGGTGGGCCACACCGCGCGCCACCTCACGTTCTTCGAGATGCTCGGAAACTTCTCGTTCGGCGACTACTACAAGACCGATGCCTGCAAGTGGGCATGGGAGCTGGTCACCGAGGACTTCGGCTTGGACGGAGACCGCTTATGGGCGAGCGTGTTCGAGACCGACGACGAAGCGTTCGAGATATGGCGCGACGTGGTGGGAATGCCATCCGAACGCATCGTGCGACTGGGCAAGGAGGACAATTTCTGGTCGATGGGAGTTGCCGGTCCGTGCGGGCCGTGCTCCGAGCTGTGCTACGACCTGGGCGACGAATACGGACCTCCCGCACCCAACGGCCCCGCCGACAATGACGAGCGGTACCTGGAGATCTGGAACCTCGTGTTCATGGAGAACGATTGCAACGCGGCGATCGAGCCTGTTGCGGAGCTTCCCAAAAAGAACATCGATACCGGGGCCGGGCTGGAACGCTTCGCGCTGGTCCTACAAGACGTCAAGAGCGTGTTCGAAACGGATCTCTTGGCCGCTCTGATCGAGCGCGCATCTCAAGTGACAAAAAAGAGCTACGGAGTCGACGAGAAGACCGATGTGGGCCTTCGGATCCTTGCAGACCACGGGCGGTCGGTGACGTTCATGGTCGCCGACGGGATCCTGCCGTCGAATGAAGAGCGCGGGTACGTCCTTCGACGCATCATGCGGCGCGCGATGCGCCACGCGCGGCTGATCGGCTTCGAGGGAGAGGTGCTGCCCGCACTCGCCGACGGGTGCGTCGAACTGATGGGTGACGTCTACCCGGAGATCAAAGACCGCCGCGATGTCATCCTCGATGTGGCCGCACACGAAGAGGAGCGCTTTTCAACGACGTTGAAGCAGGGAACGGCTCTGCTGGAAGAGCGGATCGCGGGAGTCACTTCGGCGAAAGAGAAAGTCCTTCCCGGTGATGTGGCGTTCAAGCTGCACGACACATTCGGGTTCCCGATCGACATGACTCGAGAGATCGCACAAGAGGCCGGGCTGGGGATCGATTCGAAACGGTTCGAAGAGTTGATGTCAGAACAGCGCGAGCGCGCCCGTGCGGCCCGCAAGACCGAGCTGGGCCGGATCACCGACGAGTCGCTCGGCTCGCTTCGCGAGCAGAAAGGGCCCACCGAGTTCGTCGGTTACGAGTTCCTCGTCACCGAGGCGCGCGTCATCGCCATCTCGGACGGGACGAAGTCGCTTCCGGTGGCACAAGAGGGTGACGAGGTCGAGCTGATCCTGGACCGTACGGTCTTCTACGCGGAAGGCGGTGGCCAGGTAGGAGATACCGGCGTGATCGAGTCGGTGGGGGGTCGCGCTCGGGTCGACGATACGCAGCGGCTCGTGCCCGGCCTGACGGGGCACCGCGCGCGCATCGTCAGCGGCGAGATAGCGGTCGGCGACGAGGTCCGTGCCGCTGTCGACGCGGGACGACGCCATGGTTCGGAGCGCGCGCATACGGCAACTCACATCCTTCACTGGATCCTTCGCGACCGGCTCGGCGAGCACGCAAGTCAGGCAGGGTCGCTGGTCGAGCCCGGACGGCTGCGGTTCGACTTCCATCACTACGACGCGCTCGACCCGGTCCAGCTGCGGGACATATCGCAGGAGTTGGGCGAGCGGGTATTGCTGGACGACGGCGTGCGCGCGTACGAAACGAGTTACGACTTCGCCAAGTCGATCGGGGCGATGGCCATCTTCGGCGAGAAGTACGGCGATTTCGTTCGTGTTGTCGAGGTCGGTGACTATTCGAAGGAATTGTGTGGAGGAACCCACGTGCCGCACACGACTCAGATCGCCACGGTCGTCGTAACTGGAGAGTCTTCCGTCGGATCGAACTTGCGCCGCATCGAGGCGCTCGTCGGACGCGAGGGCCTCGCGTTCCTCGAGCAGCGTGCCGCCGTTCTCGAGCGAGCGGCTGCGACGCTTCGGAGCGCCCCCGAGGACGTCGCGGAGCGTGTCGAGAAGCTCGTTGCCGCGAACAAAGAGATGGAGCACCGGCTTACCGCCGTCGAGCGACAAGGGGCAACAGAAGATGCCGGTGAGCTTGCATCCACCGCGGTCGAGCTTCCGTCGGGCAAGCTCGTCGTTGCGCGGCGGGACGCGCCGGTGGATGCGGTGCGCGGCCTGGCGCAAACGGTTAAAAGCCGCCTCGGAACCGGCATCGTCGTGCTCGCGAGCGCTACCGACGGCAAAGCCAATCTCGTTGCATCTGTGTCGAAAGACCTCGTGTCGGCGGGCGTGTCGGCGCGCGACCTGCTGGGTCCCGGTGCCGAGCTCTTGGGCGGTGGGGCCGGGGGCAAGCCCGACCTCGCTATATCGGGAGGGCCGCGGGCCGACCGCATCGACGACGCCCTCGCGGCGGTGGCCGACCGCGCTCGCGTCGCGCTCTCGGGGTGACGCCGGCGCGGGTTGTGGGCGATCCGGGAGCCATCCTCGGGCTCGATCATGGAGCGCGGCGGATAGGTGTAGCGATCGCCGCCGCCGGAACCACCCTCGCCGTTCCCTTGGAAGTCATAGATGCGGAGGCGACCGACGCCGTGGCGCGGCTCGTCGATCTGATCCGTGGACGCGGCGTATCTATGGTCGTGATCGGACGGCCCACGATGCTGTCGGGCGCTGAGGGAAGCGGGGTGGACGACGCACGCGCCTTCGCCACCGCGCTGACCGCGGCAACGGGCATAGAGGTGGTCGAGCACGACGAGCGGATGACCACCGTGATGGCCGAGCGCAACCTGAGGGACGCTGGAGTGACCCAATCCAGACGGAAAGAGCTCAAGGACGCGGTCGCCGCGCAGGTCATCTTGCAGAGTTACCTCGACGTCGACCGTGATCGTCCATGAGCCTTACGAAAAGGGGACGCGTCGTCGTCTTCCTGGCCGTGCTCGCGGGGATCGCCGTCATCGGGGCCGGGGCGGCAGCCCTGTACCTGAGATCGATCGGTGTGTGGGGGACGTCTTCTCCCGGTCACGTAGTCGAAGTGACCATTCCCACGGGAGCGAGTGCGACCGAGATCGGTTCGCTCCTGGCCGACAAGGGCGTCATCAAGTCCGGTTTCGGTTTCCGGGTGTCGGCCTATCTGAACGGCGGCGCCGGCGGCATCGAAGCCGGGACTTACACGTTGCATACCGGACTGACTGCAGCCGACGCGCTGGCCGCGATCCTCGCTAACCCTCCGAAGCCACCGTTCGTTCGGGTGACCTATCCCGAAGGTTCATGGGTAACGGACTTCGCCGCGATCACCGCGCGGGCCACGCACATCTCGGCTGCGGACTTCTTAGCCGTGGCAAAGTCCGGCCAGATCAGGTCGCGTTACCAGCCCGCGGGTATCGACTCGCTGGAGGGGTTGCTGTTCCCTTCGACCTACCAGGTGGTCGAGTCGAACACGGCTTCCGATCTCGTGAAGCGGCTGGTGCAAACGTTCGACGACCAGGCGGCGAAGATCGGCTTCTCCCACATGGAGGCCTCCGGATACAGCCCCTACCAACAGATAATCGTGGCTTCGATGATCGAGGCCGAGGCTAAAGTCGCCGGTGACCGGCCACTCGTTGCCGAAGTCATCTACAACAGACTTCGGCTGGGCATGACCCTCGGCATCGACGCCACTGTGGACTACGCGTTGGGCGAGCACAAGACGTCGTTGACCGACGCCGACCTACACGTCGATTCCCCGTACAACACCAGGCTCAATCCGGGATTGCCTCCCACGCCGATCGGAGCGGCCGGAGCCGCATCGCTCGAGGCCGCAACTCACCCGGCGACAGGTTCGTACATCTACTACGTGCTCGCCGACTGCTCCGGTCATCACGCGTTCTCGTCGAGCTATGCCCAGTTCCTGCAAGACAAGGCGCATTACGAGTCACTTCAATGCTGAGGACCGCGTCTTCGCACCACTTCGTCGGGATACTGGGGTGGCCACTCGAGGCGACTCTGTCGCCTGCGATGCACAACGCTGCGTTCCGCACACTTGGGCTCGACTGGACGTATTACGCGTGGCCCGTCGCACCCGACGATCTACCCGCGGCTATCGGCGGCTTGCGCGCGCTGTCCTCGATGGGCGCGAACGTGACGATGCCTCACAAGGAAGCAGTGATCGAACTACTAGACGGAGTATCGGGTGACGCCGGCAGGATCGGTGCAGTGAACACGATCCAGCGAGTCGGGCACCAGCTGATCGGTCACAACACCGATGTCGATGGGTTCCGGGAGTTCCTCGATGGCGACGCCGGCTTCAAAGCTCCGGGCCGGAGGGCGCTGATCCTTGGTGCCGGCGGCGCGGCGCGGGCGGTTGTAAGAGCTCTCGACGAGCTGGGTATCGAAGAGATAACCGTCGCCGCGCGCAACGAAGAGCAAGCGGCTCTTTTGGTGCCGCTTGCGTCCGGGGGCCGCGCGGGGTCGGTTGGATGGTCTGCGGGCGTGTCGTCGGCGGGCGATTTCGATCTCGTAGTGAACGCGACCCCCGTGGGCATGCTCGAGGGCGATCGCATCGACGACATCCGGCTGTCGCGCGATCAGGTGGTGGTCGATCTCGTGTATCACGCGCCGGCGACACCTCTTCTCGAGGCCGCGCGCGCGGCGGGTGCGCAGAGCTGGCCCGGTCTGGGGATGCTCGTTCGTCAGGCGGCCGCGTCGTTCCAGATCTGGACGGGCCAAGACCCCCCGTTGGAGACGATGTCTGCAGTGGCCGTGCGGGCGCTTGGCAGCGGTCGCGGCACCGACGTCTAGCGTTCAACTCGAAGCGTCACGGTGCCGACAAGTTCCCAAAGGACTAGTCTTTATCGACTACGGAGCGCACTGTAGGGATAGATGCGCGTCCGTCTCTCTACAGGGGAGGAATGGCTATGACGAAGGCCGATCAGCTCGCAGGCGCACTCGATGACCTGCTCGCGGTCTCGCACGAGATCGAGGCAGCAGCGGTCGTCAGCGCCGACGGCTTGCCGATGGCCTCGGCCCTTCCCCCACATGTAGAAGAGGATCGCCTCGCCGCGATGAGCGCGGCGTTGCTGGTTCTCGGTGAGAGAGCAGCTCAAGAGATGGGCAAAGGTGACCTCTCGCAGGTCTTCGTCGAAGGCTCCACCGGCCACGTCGTTCTGATGGCAGCAGGCGAGTACGCGGTACTGGTTGCCGTCACCTCGCGTGAGGCCAAGGTCGGCCTCGTCCTGTTCGAGATGAAACGTTCGGCGGCTCGAGTAGCACAGATCATGGACGGCTCCGCGCACGAGCTATTCGGGGTCGCTGAAGAGCCGGTGTTGACGGCCTCGATGGCCGAAGTTGTCGAGGAGCCCGCACCGGTGCGGACCCCCGAGCCTCAAGCTGCTGCCGAGACTCAGCCGGAGCATCATCTGCAGGACTGGTAGGACGGATGTTCACCGGGACCCTCGACGACTTCACGCTTCCCGAGATCTTCAGACTGCTGTCGCAGACGGGACGGACGGGACGCCTCGACGTCGCTCGTTCCGCGGGGTCGGGGGCCGTCTTCTTCCGTGACGGTGACGTTTACTACGCACAGTCGAGCCTTTCGACGGAACGGCTCGGTCGCCACCTCATCAGAGCCCGGGCGATCACCGAGGGACAGTTACGTCGCGCCCTCGACGAGCATGCGAGCTCGGGACGAAGGGTCGGCGATATCTTGCGCGATCACGGCGTGCTGACCGAAGAGCAGCTTCAGGCGGCGATCAGGTCGCAGATCGAAGACGCCGCATTCGACCTACTGCGCTGGGAAGCCGGCGAATTCAGTTGGGTCGGGGGAGCCGCGACCGAGGTCGAAGTCCCGATCGCGGTGAGCGTCGAGAACCTGATCATGGAGGCGGCTCGCCGGATCGACGAGATGGAAGTCATCCGCAGAAGGATCCCCTCCGGAGATGCGGTTCTGGCGATGTCTCCGACGCCACCCGAAGGCGCCCTCGAGATCAACATCGCGCCCGACGAATGGCGAGTCCTGGTGACGGTCGACGGCTCGCGTTCGGTAGATGAGATCGCGGCGGCGCTGCACTTCGAGGAGTTCGAGCTGCTGAAGATCCTCTACGGCCTGATCTCTGCAGGGCTCATCGAGCTTGCGCCCAACGAGCCGGCCGCGCCGATGCCGCGTCGATCGGCTCCCGAGACGCAGGCGCCACAGCCCATCCACCGCGACACGGCCGCCTCGAGCCCGATACCCACGACGTCCAACGGACGCGCCCGGCCCTCCGCCCACCCCGCCCGCGCCCCATCCGAGATACCGGCGGCCCGGCCCGAGCCGATGTACGAAGTCGCGACTCCGAGCCCACAAGAGCTGGCCCCCGTTACCGAGGAGAGCTCGATCGACTACGGCCTCGGCTCGCCGGAGGCGGCTCCCGTGACCTTCCCGCCCGCCTCACAATCGCCGCCCCCCGCGCCTGTCCTGGACCGCTCGGCCGCGGCGCGCGAGCTCGCCGACATCTTCAGCGATGGCGC
>JAXDJM010000284.1:0-2876 GCA_034665605.1 Actinomycetota bacterium
GATTACGAGAATGCGGTGAAACTCGCTCGCGATGCTCTCGGCGAGGCTGTGTTCGACGGAGCTTGTGCGGGGGGCCGGGCGCTGTCGCTAGACGACGCGGCCGACCTAGCTCGCGCAGCCTCTTAGCCGAAGGAAACCGTCACTTGAGTGCGGCCGCGGTCGTTAGCTGCAGGAACCTCAGCAACAGCTCTTTGCCCGCGCCGTACTGACGCCCGACGTGGGTGTCGGCTTCGGCCAGGAGCTGCTCGGTCGAGGTGTTCCAGTCTTCGGTCAGCGAGCGATCGCCGATGTCGGCACACCAGTCGCGCACGATGTCTTTATCGACCTCGAAGTGGAACTGGATCGCGTACGCGTTGTCGCCGTAACGAAACGCTTGCGCCAGTCCGGTCGTGGCACTCGTGGCGAGCGGGACCGCATCAAAGGGGACCGTGAACGTGTCCTCATGGAATTGCAGGACGGGAGCTCCCGACGCGAACGGTGCGATCACCGGATCGTCGGGCTCGGCCACTTCCAGAGGTGAGAACAACGCGTTGCGCGGTTCGGCTCGAAAGACATCGCCGCCGAGAACGCGCGCCATCATCTGGGAACCAAGACAGACACCGAGCGTCGGCAGTGCTTTATCGAGCGCTTGACTTATCAGCTCTCTGCTCGAGCGAAGGAACGGGAAATCGTCGAGCTCGTCGACGTTCATCGTTCCGCCCAACACGACGAGACCTGCCAGGTCATCGGCCGTAGGCCATGCCTTCTCGCGCCACGCCTCGAAGATGAAGTGATCGACTCCGGCCCCCTCGAGAACGTCTTCGATCGAACCGGGCGGAACCAGGGCCTCGTGCTGAACGATCGCGATGGGCCGCATCGCTAGATGGTAGCGATTGGGGTCCCCCTAGGCGGCGCGGGTACAGGATTTAGGGCAAACCCGGCGAATCAGACAGGTGGGGGTTAGGCAACAGGTCAGGCACGTCACAGTCAAAAGGAAGAGGTCTCGATGTCTCCACGGCTACGTCTCATCGCTCCACTCGTCTTGCTGGCGCTCGTCGCAACGGCTCTATCGGCCCCGGCCGTTCAGGCCGCCCATCGCAGTGCAAGCAAGCACAAGGTCGGGTTCTCCACTCCGACCGTCGTGGATAACTTCCGTCCTGGCTTCGAGCCCGATCTTGGCGTCGACGTGAGCCCAAAGGGCAAGGACACAACCTATGTGAGCTACCCGTTCGGTTTCTCGACGACGCAGTCGATCATCTATCGCTCCGACGACCACCGGAAGAGTTTCCATCTGATCGAAGGCAACGTTGATGGAAAGCCCGGATCGTGTGCCGGCGGCGGCGACTCGGAGATCAAGATCGACCCCATCTCGGGTGACATGTACTTCGTCGACCTGCAGGGCCTGACGAACTTTTCCGCATCTACATCTACCGATAAGGGCGCGACTTTCTCGACGTCGTGCAACTCGGTCAACGGCGTTGCGGTCGACCGCCAGTGGCTCGGTATCGATACGAACGGCGGAAAGAGCGCGGTCGCTGCGGGTGCCGACGGTGGGCGCCTGTACCTCGACTACGACAACGTCGGTCAGGACACCGGCAATGGTGGCAACAACCAGCTCGTGATGAACGAGTCACTCGACGGCGTCCATTACGGATCGGGATGCCAGGCTGCGGGCGCACCGTGCCCCGGAGTCCCTGCCGTTGCAAGCCCCGACGAGGGCATCCCCGGAAACATCGTGGTGGACAACCAGCCCGCCAACCAGGGAGATGCGTTCGTCCACCGCGTGTACGCGATCCACACCAACAGCAGCAGCTCCGGCGTCATCGTTTCGTACTGCAGTGGCGCTCCGGGCGACGACACCGCCGCCAAAGTAGCCGCGAGCTGTACCGACCCGACGCAGGTCACCGCGGACCCATCGCACGTGAACATCTACTGGCACGACTCGTTCGTGCGCCCGGCGGGCTCTTACGGAACGGGCTACCTTTTTGCAGCTATGGCCGTCGATTCGGCGGGCAACCTCTATGCGGTGTGGTCCGAATACCCACAGAGCGGTGGCAGCCCGAGCGGTCCCGGCATCGTGAAGCTCGCGGTGTCGACAGACGGTGCAAAGACGTGGTCCGATCCGATCGACGTGTCGCCTCCGACGCTCGGCAACAACGTGATGCCGTGGGTCGCGGCCGGTGACCCCGGACGCATAGACATCGCGTGGTACGGAGCTCCTCAAGCCAAGGGGCCGAGCGGCGATTTCGGGCCGGACACCCTGGACCAGGGCACGTGGAACGTGTACATGGCGCAGAGCCTCAACGCGCTTGCGGCTCAGCCGAAATTCAAGCTCACGAAGGTGACCGATCACCAAACCAAGTTTGGGAACATCTCGACGCAGGGCCTCGGCGGATCGCCGGATCGCTCGCTCGGCGACTTCATGCAGGTGCAGGTCGGCAAGAAGGGCCAGGCGATCCTCTCTTACGTCGACGACACTTCTGCCGACCGCAATCCCGACTTCTGTGGGGGTTGTGGTCAGACCCCGGCCGAGGCTGCGGGTCCGATCATGATCGCCACCCAGAACCGCGGGGCAAGCTTGTTCAACTCGGTTCGCAAAGTCACGGGGCCGAAGCGGGCCGTCAACAAAGTGAGAGACAAAAAAGGCGACGGCGCGTTCTACGGCGGCGGAACTTCGATGCCGGCGACGCCGTCGATGGACCTCCGAGGTGCCTCGATCAAGATGGCGGGGGCCAAGCACATCAAGGTGACGCTCAAGACTGCGGACAAGACGCTCGCGAACGACCTGATGGTCGACCCGAGTCTGGGCGGAACGGTTGGCGAGTGGCTCGTTCGGTGGGCCGCACCCGTTTACAAGGGCAAGCCCGGCGACGGGAACATCTTCTACACGGGGATGG
>JAXDJM010000285.1:0-6703 GCA_034665605.1 Actinomycetota bacterium
CAGTGTTCGTTGGGGTTTTGCTCTCGTCTTTCCTCTCTCAATTCATCGGCATCGCTGCGATCTTCGGAGCATTCGTCATGGGTTTGGTGATGCCGCGGCGAGCCAATCTCACGCACGACATCGCGGATCGAATCGAAGATTTCGTCGTGACCTTGCTTCTGCCCCTTTTCCTCGTCGTGACAGGTCTGAGAACGCAGATATCTCTCTTGAACACTCCGAAACTCTGGGGGACCACAGCGATATTGATATGCGTTGCCATCGCTTGTAAGTGGACGGGCGCGATGGGTGCCGCACGTTTCACCGGCTATTCGTGGCGCCAATCTGCAGCGATCGGAGCTCTGATGAATACGCGGGGGCTCACGGAGCTGATCGTTCTGAACGTGGCTCTAAGCCTCGGCATCATCACGCCGACGCTGTTCGCGATGCTCGTCCTGATGGCTCTCGTTACGACGTTCATGACGGGACCCTCGATCCGCCTGATCGACCCCAAGGGTGAGCTTCGATCA
Source organism: Actinomycetota bacterium (assembly GCA_034665605.1). Classification (GTDB taxonomy): domain Bacteria; phylum Actinomycetota; class CADDZG01; order CADDZG01; family WHSQ01; genus JALZGD01. Next base: position 507 of record JAXDJM010000285.1, read on the forward strand.
TCCCCCGAAGAGGCAGCTGCCGAGGCCGCCTACCCGGCCCACCCTTCCGGAGTGCCCGTCCCTCTGCAGCACTCCATCCTTGTTGCTCCACAAGATGGAAAAAACATCGATGCCCTGCTCGAGCTCGCCGAGCCCTTGTGCAGATCCGAGCCTCGACGTGAGCTGATCCTTGCGCGCGTGCTATCGCCTTCGAAGATCGCGACTGGGATCGCTGCAGAGGATCGAGAGTTGGACCGCGCTACCGCCGAACTCAACACGCGCAGGGCATCCTTGCTGGAGCGAGGTCTCCAAGCAAGGACCGTCGCGTTCACTTCGCCTGATCCGACCGCGGACCTGCTCGCGATGACGGCACATGAAGATGTCGATCTGGATCTCATCGATGGCAGGCGCCCGCTACTGGGGGAAGGTGTTCCACGCGGAGCCGTCGGCGCTTTGTTGGACAAGGTCGAATGCGATGTCGCAGTCCTCGTCGAACGCACGCGATCGCCCAACTTGACCAACAACGCCCCCGTCGTGGTGCCGTTCGGGGGAGCAGAGCATGACTGGGCAGCTCTCGAACTGGGTGCGTGGATAGCGCACGAACGAGGGGTAACCGTGAAGCTGCTCGGTGCCGCGTCCGGGCAGGGCGAACGTGATGCGAGCAAACTCCTCGGCAACGCGGCCCTGGTGGTCCAACGTTTTGCCGGTGTCGCGGCCGAACCGCAACTGGTCGAGCCCGGCGAACGGGGTGTGCTCGAAGCGGCCTCGCAAGCCGGTCTGCTGGTCGTCGGGCTTTCGGAGCGCTGGCGCCAAGAAGGGCTCGGACCCGTTCGCGCCACCATCGCGCGTTCGGCCCCAGTGCCGGTGTTGTTCGCGCGGCGAGGACGACGTCCGGGCGCTCTTGCACCCCGCGACGACATGGAGGCTTTTCGCTGGTCGCGCGCGGCATCGCCAGACGAGAAGTTGTAAGCAAGACGCAACCTCGGCTCGCGTCAAGTTCCATCTAGTAGCCTTCCTCGCCATGACGGGCGCCGCACCCCGAGATTCCACGATCGCCGTTGTCGGCGACGGTTTTGGTTCCTTGATGGTCTTCTCGACTGCGGTCTATCTAGGTTTTGCTCCCGACGAGATCACTGTCTTCGGTACTAACGACAATCCGGTAAAGACTTACGAGCGCGCGGCCTACAACCTGGGTCAGACAGTGCTGAGGTCCGAATCCGAATCTCATTTCCTTCCCGCAGATTGGCCCACTTTTGCCCAGTTGGACGCGTGGTCACGTAAGAGCGCGGCACCGCTCCTCCGATCTGCCCGCCGCAAATACAACCCGGGGGTCGGAGACATCCTGGCCGAGGCAACGATCGTCGAGCGCCGCCTGGGATGGAATGAGAACCGGATGCCGGTCAAGATCGGCTGGCTGCAGCGAGAGCTCGAGCCGTCGCCGCATTTCGTTCTGTACGACGAGGATGCTCGCTTCGTGGGTCGCGCTCGTCACGTGATGCTGGCCCTGGGCCACGGCCCGCTCTCCTTCCCTCCCGTCCTGGCCACGGCGAGAGAAGAAGGTCTCGCAGATCGGATCGTGCAGGCATATGAAGCCAAGCAGTACGCGCGGGACGGTCGCTACGTGGTCGTGGGAGCCGGAATCGCAGCGATAAACGAATGGGTGAATGCGCTGGACCAAGGTGCAAAAGTGATCTCGTTGTTACGAAACGAGATACCAGACGAACAAGACCTGAACACCCCCAGATGTTTCTTCGAAGCGCTCGGGATCGACGCGTACCAGGGCCTCTCGTTCGACGATCGGCTCGAGTTCCTTGGAAAGATCCTGAAAGGGACGGCGCCGCGCCGGCGAACATGGCTGCAGAAGATCAATCAAGCTCGAAGCGAAGGACGATTCGACGAGCTGACGGGTGAGATCGACAAGGTCGAAGCCGGGCCGCTGGGCCTACGCGTTCACATCTGGAATCGCGACGTCCCAGACCTGGGATGGTTCGACGTAACAGGGGTCGTAGCGTGCACGGGGTTCCAGAAGTCGGCGCTCACGATCCCGCTGTTCCGACGAATGATTCAGCACTACGGGATTCCGGTCGAAGGTGGCCGGCTCAAACTGAACAGCAACTGCGGAGTGCCGGGTCTGGACATGCCCGAATCGCGCCTGTGCGTCACGGGCATTCACGCGAACGGCGTCGTTCCAAACGGAGACACGATCGCCGGGGTCAAATACATAGGACGGAGATTCGTTGCTGATTGCGCCCGAGCGGAACACCTGAAGATCCGCCCCTTCTTCTCCAAGATGGGACTCCAGCTCTCGCTGTCTCACGAAACATCAAGGGCGATCCGAAAGGTCCGTCGTACGGAGCAACTCGCCTGATGTGTCCCACAGTGCTCGGCCGCGTGCAGACGCGAGTCGCAATACTTCTCGGACCCGCCTTGCTGGCCACGATCATTTCGCTTGTCACCAAGGACGAAGGTTGGATCGTAACTATCGGCGTGTACCTGCTTATGGGCGTCGCTCTCGACACGGCCTTCTATCCGTTCGTGATCAAGTGGCAGCCTCCGTGGCTGACGTTCGTCCTAGGCGTCGGCGAGTTCGTGATCCTCTTCGTCTTGTTGAAGGTGCTTCAGCCGGGGCAGCCCGGATTCGGCGACGGGTCCGCGATCCTCGGGTCCAATGATTGGAAACCGATCGTTCTTTTTTGGGTCAGCTGGATGATCGCGATCGGCACAAAGATTGTCGTTTTGCCGATCCTCTCGCTGTCCTGGATCGAGAACGCAGGTGAGTTTCGATCGACGGGCTGGTCGATCTCGGCCGAGAACGAGTCGCTCCCGCTTATCCCGGCAGCGCGCCCCGATGCAGCGAGCGGAAGATTGGCAAGGGAGTTCTCATCGGTCGGCGGCTCGCAGGCTTCAAAGAGGCCTCCACTCTCGGGAGTTCACATGCGAGATGGCTCTTCGTGAGGACCAGCAAATGTCCGAAAGCTGGATGGCCGCGCGCTGCAGGTGCATCATGTGTGCATGCCGGACGATCACAAGCGGATCAAGCGCGCCACGTCGACGTCGAGCTTCGGCGTTAGCCGCCGTGAGAGTCACGATGCCAGCGACTTCTACGCTCGTTTTGCGGCGCCGCAGACGTCGACCGACGATGCGATCTCCACGAACCCCGGGACGGTGCTCGACCACGTCTACATCGGCGATGCGCGCTCGATGACCGAGGTGTCCGACGATTCGGTGGCTTTGGTCGTCACCTCGCCGCCTTACTTCGCCGGCAAGGAGTACGAGCAAGCTCTGGGCGAGGGCCACATACCGGCGACTTACCTCGAATACCTCGACATGCTCGAAGAGGTCTTTCGGGAATGCGTTAGGACGCTCGAGCCCGGGGGCCGGATCGCCGTGAACGTTGCCAATCTCGGACGCAAGCCATATCGATCTCTAGCGTCCGACGTCACTGCGATCCTTCAGGATCGCCTCGGTCTTCTGATGCGCGGCGAGATCATCTGGCAGAAGGCTCATGGCGCCGGAGGCTCGTGCGCGTGGGGATCGTTTCAATCTCCGGCCAACCCGGTGATCCGTGACCTTACGGAGCGGATCGTCGTCGCAAGCAAAGGACGTTTCGACCGGGCGCTTACCCGGACGCAGCGCGCACGTAAACGACTTCCTTCGCAGGCGACGATCTTCAAGGACGACTTCATGGAAGCGACGACGGATCTGTGGGACATCCCACCCGAGAGCGCGACGCGCGTCGGTCATCCTGCGCCGTTCCCCGTCGAGCTGCCTTTGCGATTGATCGAGCTCTACACCTACAAGCACGACGTCGTACTGGACCCGTTCATGGGCTCCGGCTCGACGGCTGTTGCGTCGCTCAGATCGGGACGTCACTACATCGGCTACGACACAGACCCCGATTACGTTCAGGGCGCTCGAGACCGCATCGCATCCGAGCTCGTCGAGATGGCCGCGCGGCCGCGTGATGTAGAGGTATCGATCCCGGCGGTCCCCGAGGCCGGCAACGACGATGAATCTTTTCAAACGCGAGCCGTACGTGAAGGACGGAGAGCTCGCGAGATCGCAAAAGCGGTCCTTCAGGATTGTGGATTCCACGATCTGACCGAGGATCGACGATTCGGCAACGGGGTCGAAGTCAACCTGGTCGCATTCGACAGCACCGGTGCGCGCTGGTTCTTCGACATATCCGGAGCGTTCACGACTCCGCGTGCGGGGCTTCGACGGACCGACACTTTGTGGAAAGCACTGGGGAAGGCGGCGGTCTTGAGCGCAGCCAAACCGGGGAGCTACAGGCTCATCCTGCTCACGACGAACCTTCCGCCCCGTAACAGCGCGGGGTACGCAGCCCTCAGAACCGCGCGCGGCCAGATCTATCACGATGCGATCGAGATGCTGTCGGTAGAAGGACAAGAACGCCTACGCCGCTACTGCGCGGGTGAGGGATACGAGGCGCCCATCGACGAACTGATGACGGACCATGCAGGTTGAGCGCGTAGGCGGGCCGACGACTGCGATAGGCGCGTACGCGGTCGTTCGGGGCAACGAACCCATCGTTTATCTCGCGGAAAGTTCTGACGTCATCTCGCGCGCGCTTGCTCTGGACCTTGTCGCGCAACTTCCCGCGTCGGAGGTCGGCGATCCCGCACACCTCGAAGAGATGCGCAGGGCTCTGCTCGAAGAGCGCTGGGCGGACGCCCTGATCGTGTGGATGGAGGAGACCGGGACGACGGTCGATGTTTACGAGGGCTCTCCGAAGGTGTGGACCGAGCGCGAGCTAGACCTCGAACAAGCGGCCCTTGAGATCCGGATGGCTCCACTTCTGTCGTAGTTCTGACACCGCTGTTTGGGCTTTTGTCCGATTTGTGATGGAAAAAGGGGCTTGAGCGAGAGCGTCCCAAGATTTGTAATGGGGGTGTAAGTCATCGCGCTGCAAAGTGGGGGAGGGAACGCCGTGAAGTCCGCATTGAAATGGTTGTTATTGACCCTCGGTCTTGGATCACTGTGGCTGGTGACGCGTGTAGTTGCTTTCTATTTCGTCGGCGTTCTGACCTTCTTCGCGACTGCTTTCCAAGCCACCATCAACGAGATGACCAAACATGTTCCCTCTGAAGAGCCGAAGCGCGATCGAGAGCAACTTCCCTCACGCTTAGCGCAGGCTCGCGAGTACGCGAGCAAGAATCCAGTCATCGTCGACGCAGAAGCTGCTCCTGAGATGATCGACCTACGGGATGGCGTGACCGTAAGTTGAAGTCCTCGCCCGACTGGGCGAGCATGCTGTAGGTGGATTCAGGCGTTCTCATCACCGGCCCCGTGGGGGTCGGAAAACAGCCATAGCGATTGCGGCGGGAGACATCCTGCAAGAACGCGGCGCAGCTGCTGCGATCGTCGATCTCGACTGGCTCGGGTGGCTCGTGGGTTGCGATCGACCCATCAGCGAGGTGATCGCCGATAACCTCCGTGCGATCTTGCCCAATCTACGCGGCGCAGGTGCCGGGTACCTGATACTCACCCGTGCCGTGGAGACCGACACCGACATCGAGCTTTTCCGAGCTGCCGTTGCGGGCACACCGTTGATGGTCGCCCACATCACAGCCACGCTCCCCACGATCGAAGAACGACTCCGCCGCCGTGACTCCGGCGCCACACTCGAAGAACACCTGGTCCAAGCAACAGAGATGGAAAGTTCGGGCTTGTCCGCAGCGCGGTCGGACATCGTGGTCTCCAACGAAGGCCGCACCGTCGAAGACACCGCAGGAGATCTGCTCGAAACGCTGGGTTGGTTGTGAGCGTAGAACCTGGTGAAGAGGTTCCGTTCCGCAATTACCTTCGTTACTTCCTGTGGCTGGGGACGTTCGGGTTCGGCGGGCCCATAGCCACGGTCGGTTACATGCAGCGCGATCTCGTCGAGAAGCGGGCGTGGTTGGGCAAGCAGGATTTCATCGACGGCGTTGCTTTGGGCCAGACGATGCCCGGCCCCCTTGCAGCGCAGGTTGCGATGTGGGTGGGATTTCTCCAACAAGGCGCCATGGGGGCTCTGCTCGTCGCGCTGCCTTTCATACTCCCGTCGTTCGTGATGGTTCTTACGATCGCGATCTTCTACGTGCGCTATCAAGGACTCGATTGGGTTCAAGCACTGTTCTACGGCGTGGCGCCTGGGGTTATGGCGATCATCGCGATCGCAGCGATAAAGCTCGCGCGGCTTACGAACAGGAAGGAAG
>JAXDJM010000286.1:0-4120 GCA_034665605.1 Actinomycetota bacterium
GCAACGTGAGTTCTCCGAAATAAGACCTCGAGACGAGGATCGAATCGTAGGGACCCCACCCATTCAAGGGGAAGAGGTCGGCGACAAGTATCAAAGCAAGACCGGCGATGCCCGCGGATGTCGCCAGAATTCGCTGTTTGCCTTGCACCACGGTGTCAGCCACCAGGCCCCCCTCCGGTCGACTGTTGCTAGGTACTGCTCGCGGCGCAGGCTAACCTGACGCATGGTCGACGCGTCACGAGCCCAAAGAACGTTCGCGGAGCTACAGGCGGACCTGCGCGCTCATCTGACTGAGCGGGGGATATCGGATCTGACAGAGGGCACGATCGTCGTCCTTCCATCGATCACGTTCCCCACCGAGGAGCTACGCAAGATCGTCGGTATCGCTCGCTACGAAGAGCGATTGATGTGCTTGCTCCTGTGGCTGAGGAGCCCTCAGCTGAAGATGGTCTTCATCACGTCGATGCCGGTCGATGACGCCGTCCTCGACTACTACCTTTCCTTCCTTCCGGATCCCCAGGACGCACGAGCGCGTCTGACGATGGTTTCGCTCGAGCATCCAGAGACTCGCGCGCTAAGCGAAAAGCTGCTCGAGGAACCTTCAGTCGTCGAAAGGATCCGGCGTCATGTCGCAGGAGGATCCGCTTACCTGCTTCCCTTCAACGTGACGCCGGCCGAGCGTGCGATCTCAGAGGCTCTCGGCATCCCCGCGTATGGACCGAGTCCCGATCTTGCAGAGCTCGGATCGAAGAGCGGCGCGCGCAAGATCGCCAGACGGGCAGGCGTCCCGGTGCTCGAGGGCAGCGAAGATCTTTACTCGTTGAGCGACATCGACGCTGCCGTGGACCGGCTGCTCGAGCGACGGCCGGGTACGCGTTCGGTCGTAGTCAAGTTGAACAACGGCTTTTCGGGGCAGGGAAATGCGATCGTCGATGTGACGGGGCGTCCCGCGACCATCGATCGTTTGCCGACCGTCTTTTGCGCGTCCGAAGAGTCGTGGTCGACCTTCGCCCCCAAGCTCGAGCGCGATGGAGGGATCGTCGAGGAACTCTTGTACGGGCCGGGGCTGCACTCGCCGAGCGCGCAGATGCGTATCGTCCCGCACGGAGAAGTCGAGCTGGTCTCAACCCACGATCAGATCCTGGGTGGGCCCGACGACCAGGTGTATCTGGGATGCCGTTTCCCCGCTCGCAGTGAGTACCGGTTACAGATCCAGGATCACGCGCTCAAGATCGCTTCCGAGCTGGCTTCGCAGGGGGTGATCGGCACGTTCGGCATGGACTTCCTGGTGACGGCACCGCCGGGATCGAACGTCTTCCTGAGCGAGATCAACCTTCGGATGGGGGGAACCACGCATCCGTTCCTGATGGCGCGTCTCGCGACGGACGGCAGCTACGACGGATCCTCGGGATCGCTCATGAAAGACGGCACGCGGAAGTTCTACCTGGCAACCGACAATCTGAAATCCGATGCGTATCGTGGCTTACGACCGCGAGACGTTATCTCCGCCATTCAGGGCCAGGGCCTCGGGTTCAGCCGCGATACACGGAGCGGTGTGCTGCTGCACCTCCTAGGTGCCTTGAAGGACTACGGAAAACTTGGGATGACGTGCGTCGGGAACTCGCGAGCCGACGCCGAGAGCTTGTACGACCGAGCCGTCGTGGTCATCGACGCTCTAGCGGAGGGCGTGCACTCTCGACCTGACTAGACCGTGCCGGGAGTGTCCGTTATTCGATCAGTGCTTCGTCGCGTGGGTGGAACGGTCCCCACTCGAAGGCCGGCGAGAACGCCTCTGCCTCGCCGTCCCAATCCAGCGCGCTGATCTGATCGATGCTGCGTCGCCCGCTTAGGGCACGCATCAGTTCGAACGACGATCCGCTAAGTCGAGCAGCCGGTCCTGCATCCTTCGTCGACCACGTCTTTTGTTCGGTCACGATCGACAATGCAGGAAGAGATCGGGCTTTAGCCTCGGCCAGGAAGCTCAACGCGAGGAAGTCGACGGCGACCTCGACGCCTGCGGAATCGCGGGCCCCTGCAACGTCCAATGCTCCCCGCAAGTCGTGCTCGTGGCTCGTGATGTCTGCCACCCATTGATTTGCGGTTCGGTCGGGAAACATCGGCGTCAAAGGTTCGACCTGGGCGGCAGCTTCTCCCCACCGAGCGACGAGGTCGGCCAGGGGAACGTCCCGCACCCTGTCGACCTGCGCCGCCGTCCACGGCTCCGATGGAGCGTCGGCGATGTTGCCGCTCAAGATGTCCTCGCAGACCCCCGTCAGGTGAGCAACCACGTCCTTGATCGTCCATCCAGGGCACGCGGGAACCGGGCCCGCCCCTTCGCCTGCAGCGGCCAGCACGATCTCGCCGATGCGGGTGCGGGTCTCACGGTAGAGGGCACCCATGTCCTCGAGCGTCAGATTCACCATTCAAGCCTAGGTCCTCGAAGGGAGTTCCGCTGCCGCGGCGAATCTTCCCGGAAACCTATTCAACAAGGAGACGCCCCATGAAGAGGCTCGTGCTACCCGTCGCTCTGGTCTTGCTCGCGATCGCTCCTGCGGCGTGGGCCGGGGCGAAGCCGAAGCCATACAAGAGCCCCGACGTCACCATCGCCGTGTCTCACCCCATCTTCTACGGCAACACAGGAACCGTTAACGACGTGACGGCAAAAGAGTTCGAGTCATCCTGCGCGACTCCGGCAAGTAACGGACTAGATGCGTACGTGTTCGCGGTTCCCAAGCCGTATCAGAAGATCACTGCAACCGTGGAAGCGATCGGCAGCGACTCGGGCCCCGCCGCGTATGACCTCGACATGTACTTCTACGACAAGACATGCAAGACGAATGGGTACGCGAACGCGGCGGGCACCGATGAGTACGGCGTCATCCCGAAGGGAACCGCGTGGATCCTCGTCGACAACTACGTCGGCGACCCCAACGTGAGCGTGCACATCGAGCTGAAGCCCGCGAGCTAGTTCCTAACTAACGATCGACCGACGACATATCGGGGTAGCGCTCGCCCGCAACTGCTTCCTTTGGGAAAGCTTCATCGAGCTTCTTTAAGTCTTCTGCGGTGAGCTCGACGGATGTGGCAGCCGCATTGTCTTCGAGGTACTTCCTGCGTTTCGTGCCTGGGATCGGCACGATGTCCGAACCTTGAGCCAGCACCCAGGCGAGCGCGAGCTGTGCGGGAGTGACGCCTTTCCCTTTCGCCATCTTCTCGACGCTCGCAACGAGTTGCAAGTTGCGGTCGAAGTTCTCTCCTTGGAAGCGAGGGGCATACCGGCGGAAGTCGTCGGGCTCGAGATCATCGAGGGACTTGATGGCTCCGGAAAGGAACCCGCGTCCCAACGGGCTGTAGGCGACGAACCCGATGCCGAGCTCTGCGACGGTGTGGAGCAATTCGTCCTCGGGATCGCGTGACCACAACGAATATTCGGTCTGTAACGCAGCGATCGGATGAACGGCGTGGGCCTTTCGTATCGTGGAAATCGCCGCCTCGGATAGACCGAGGTACCGCACCTTTCCCGCTGCAACGAGCTCGGCCATCGCACCGACCGTCTCTTCGATAGGAGTGGCGGGGTCCACTCGGTGCTGGTAGTAGAGGTCGATGTGATCGACGCCGAGTCGACCTAGAGAAGCATCGCAAGCGGAGCGGACGTACTCGGCATCTCCGCGTATCCCCATCCGCTCGCCCTTCGGCCCCCGCACGTTGCCGAATTTCGTTGCGATGATCACGTCCTCGCGGACCTCTGCGAGTGCGCGGCCCACCAGCTTCTCGTTGGTAAAGGGGCCGTACATGTCGGCCGTATCGAAGAAAGTGATTCCCAGCTCGAGAGCCCGATGGATCGTTGCGATCGCTTCTTCTTCATCGGTAGTCCCGTAGAATTCCGACATCCCCATGCAGCCAAGGCCGATCTCGGATACTTGGAGACCGCCGTTTCCGAGCGTTCGCTGCTTCATTCGGGCCTCCGTTCTTCCGGCAAGTTCAATGATGATTCTCATTGACGACGGCCGTTCGGTGTCGTGGTGGTACCAAGATGACGGTCAAGCCGCGATACCAGCGCGGCTGAATCGAGTTGGGCAACCTAACCGCTTGGCGATCGAAAGCCTTTTAGCACCTCAAC
>JAXDJM010000287.1:0-4930 GCA_034665605.1 Actinomycetota bacterium
GAGCGGGCTCCGGCACCGGTTGCCGCTACATATAACGAGTATCCGAAAAGGTTCGTTCATCGCTCCCAACCCTAGTGGCCGGTCGCAGCGGGCCCGTCCGTAGGATGCGGCGTCGATGGCTCCGCGATTGGTGATCCTCGGGTGGGACTCCGCGACGTTCGACGTTGCGGCCCCCTTGATGGATGCCGGTCGCTTGCCAGCCCTCAAGCACATCGTCGATACCGGAGCTTCGGCCCCGTTGCGTTCGACGTGGCCGCCGATCACCGACTGCGCGTGGACGTCGGCCTTCACCGGCTGCAATCCCGCCAAGCATGGGATCTTCGGCTCCTGGTACCGAGCGCCCGGCGCGTACGCGATCCGATATTTCTCGTCGCGCGACCGTCGCGCACCCGCGTTGTGGGAGATGTCGCCCGACGCGCGCTTCCTCGTGTGGAACGTGCCGATGACCTATCCGCCATCCGCTGTGAACGGAGCGATGCTCGCCGGTTATGGCGCCCCGCCCCACGGCCGGATATCCGAACCCGTCGAGCTGCAGAAAGAGCTCGGCGAGCAGTGGCCGCTGGACGATCTATTGGACCGAGCTCCACAGGGATCGCTCGACGGTTTCCTCGCGGACCTTCTACGGGGGCTCGAGCTACAGCCGGACGCGATGAGATGGGCGGCAGACAGGAGTGCTGCCGATTGCGTGGTCGCGGTGTGGCCTCACGTCGATCGGGCGCAACACTTCTTCTGGCGCTTCCGCGACACCCAACACGAGCTCGCGGACGCGGTCGAGCGCGTGTACGTGGCGATGGACCGGGCGACACAAAGACTGCTCGATGCATGGCCGGACGCGGACTTTCTTGTCGTATCGGATCACGGTGCGGGACCGTTGAATGGCGACGTCAACGTGGGGGCATGGCTCGTGCGGAACGGCCGCGCAGTTCCAGCTCGCCCAACCAGCGCTCCACTCGCCAAGGTTGCCTGGCATCTGCCCCCACGCGTCCGCAGGATCGCAAAACGGATCGCGCCGGTCGCGGCCCGAAAGACGGTCGAATCCTCGTTGTCGCAACAACTCGGATCGTTTGACTGGAAACAGACCGACGCGTTCGTCGGTTTCCACGGCGACCTGTGGTTGAACCTCACAGGCCGCGAGCCCGAAGGCAGGGTCCCGGTTTCGGCTAAGGGCGATGTTCTGGCCGAGCTCGCCGACGGCCTGGCCGCGATCGTCGACCCCGACACGGGACGACCCGTGTTCTCGGCCATCCACGAGCGCGATTCGATCTACGCGGGCGACTTCATCGATCTCGCACCGGACGCGATGCTGGATTCGTGGTCGCAGGGCTATCGCGTCGCACCCAAACGGGGGCCGGAGGGACCGCTGGTGATCCCGCCGCTGGCCTTGTCCGGGGTTCGTGAGGCATGGAGCTCCGACCATCGGCCGATCGGCATTTTCGCTGCGGCAGGGCCGCGGATCCGATCGGCCCGGCTCGAAGAGTTATCCCTTTACGACGTCTGTCCGACGGCCTTGGCCCTGCTGGGAAGCCCGGTGGCGAGGACGATCGATGGTGTGGCGGCCACCGGCGCGATCGCCGAAGAGTGGCTCCGATCGCATCCGATCGCGACCAGAGACGAGCATTTCTCCACGACGAACGAGCAACCCGGGTATTCAGCCGACGAAGCTCGAGCGGTAGCCGAGCACCTGAAGGACCTCGGCTACATCGAATAGATGGCTAGGGCGGCGCGGCCCAGATGTCTCGTGGAGGAGGTGGAGGCCCACTTCTGCGCGGCGGACGCTCCTGAGCTCGCCGGGCCGTCCGTTTGAGGTTGCGGGTGATGAGACGGGTAGCGACGATCCATCCGATACAAACGATGGCCAAGAGGACGCACGCGACCGTGAGCAGCGGGTCGCGCACGAGACTTTGGAACCCCGCTGCGCCTTGGGCGGCCATCATCTGCTGAACGGTAGTGCAGCTGGGAAGATGTAGGCATGTTTCCGGCATTTTCCTCCGAGCTCGAGCACTCGTCCGCGAGGGCGAAGGAGGCCGAGCTGCTCGCGCGACTGTCCTCTCTCGAACGCGTCATCGTGGCGTTTTCAGGAGGGGTTGATTCGAGTTATCTCGCGGCCGCGGCACATCGCGCTCTCGGGGCCGATGCCCTTGCCGCGACGGCCGTTTCTCCGTCACTCTCGCGCCGCCAGCAGGGCGCTGCAGCTGCCATCGCCGAGCGCATCGGCATCTCCCACATAGAGGTGTCGACCCACGAAGTTACCCGTGAGGACTACGCGCGCAACTCATCCGATCGCTGTTATTGGTGCAAGACGGAGCTCTTCGACGTACTCGCTCCGATAGCAAAGGACCGAGATGCCGTCGTCGTGATCGGAACGAACTCTGACGATCTGCACGACCTCCGACCCGGCCGGCGTGCGGCACGCGAGCGCAACGCCCCATCGCCCTTGGCGGAAGTTGGTCTGACCAAAGACGACGTGCGTCTTCTGTCGCGGCGCTGGGGACTTCCGAGTGCCGACGAGCCGTCGTCGCCGTGCCTGGCGTCGCGCTTCGCGTACGGTGTCCGCGTGACGGAAGAAGGGCTACAGCGCATAGACCGAGCCGAGGAGATCGTCCGCTCGCTGGGCTTCGACGAATTCCGCGTGCGCGACCACGGCGATCTGGCGCGGGTCGAGGTTCCGGCCTCCCAGATAGATAGGGCCGCGTCGCTCCACGAGACGATCGCCGCCGCGCTGGCAGAGCTTGGGTTCGCCTACGTGACACTCGACCTCTTTGGGTTCCGGTCGGGATCGATGAACGAGGTGCTGAAGATCCGCGGGCCGAACCGGGGGCCGTCTAGCTCTTAGAGCTGCACGACCGGACACGTCAGCGTCCGGGTGATCCCCTCGATCGTTTGTATGCGTGAGACGACCATCTGCCCGAGCTCGTCCATGCTCGGTGCGCTGACCCGGACGACCACGTCGTAGGGGCCCGACACATCTTCGGCGTCCCTAACGCCGTCCAGAGTCCGGATCTCTTGAGCGACGTGCGCCGCATTGACGGCCGTCTGTATCAAAACGTATGCCGTCACTTTGTCCGCCACGCGACCCTCCCATCTTCAGAAGTGGCGCCGAAGCCGCTGGCGCAGCGCGGCGTGGCCCCATCTTCAGTGCGCGGCATCATAGTCGCCAGAAGGTCGGGCCGTTAAGTCGAACAATCTCCGGTGTGGGTATAGAAATGCCTCGGATCTGCCCACGCCGCGAGGGAGTCGTGAGGAAGCTCACAGGGGTCGTTGCGATCGCGTCTGCGGTCGCGTTCGCAGGTTGTGCTCACGCTCCTTCAACCCTGAAGGCAGAGGGCAGCGCGACGCGCACGATCGACGGTCTGTGGTGGTTCATGTTCTGGATCGCATCGGCGGTTTTCGTAATCGTGATGGCGATCCTTGTCGCAAGTCTCCTTCGACGCAGAAGACGAACAGAGATCGACCGCTCCGACCGCAGGAGCGAGACTTTCGTGCTGGTCTCCGGTGCGGCGATCCCGTTCGTCATCCTCACGGTCCTCTTCTTGTACGTGTTGCATGACTTGAGGACGCTTTCCAGTGCGGCCGGCAACACGAACCTGACGGTCCAGGTCATCGGTCACGATTGGTGGTGGGAGGTTCGCTATCCCCAACAAGGTGCGGTGACGGCGAACGAGATCCACGTCCCGGCCGGCGAGCGGGTCCGCGTCGAGGTCACTACGGACGACGTCATCCACAGTCTGTGGGTTCCGCAGCTCAACGCGAAGATCGATCTGATCCCGGGGCAGACCAACACGACGTGGTTCGAGGCCGATAGACCCGGCACGTATCGCGGCCAATGTGCCGAATTCTGCGGGCTCCAGCACGCTCACATGGCTCTTTCCGTGATCGCCCAAACGCCGGCCGACTTCACAACGTGGCTGGACAATGAGTCACAACCGCTCGCCGCTCCAACGGATCCGGTAGCGCGCGCCGGCGAGAATGACTTCCTCAACTCGACGTGCGTCGGATGTCACACGATCCGAGGGACCGTGGCCGAAGGGGACGAAGGCCCCGATCTGACCCACGTCGGGAGCCGCCGAACCATCGCGGCAGGCACTCTCACGAACACCAGAGCGAACCTCGAGCGCTGGGTGAGCGATCCGCAAACGATCAAGCCGGGGGCAAAGATGCCGCCTACCGAGCTCGATCCGGACCAGCTCCAGGCCGTCCTTACCTTCTTACAGAGCCTTAAGTAGGAGTCGAGTGGCAACCATCGCGCAACGCCTGACGTCGATATGGGAAGAGGGGCCGGGCCTGTCGTCGGCATTGACGACCGTTGACCACAAACGCATCGGTAAGCGATACATCTACACGGCCCTCTTCTTCTTCATGCTCGCGGGCTTAGAGGCGATGGTCATGCGCGCGCAGCTGGCGCGGCCCGAGCAGTCGCTGGTTTCGCCCAACGAGTACAACCAACTCTTCACGATGCACGGCGTGACGATGATCTTCTTCTTCGCCACACCGATGCTGTCGGGCTTCGGCAACTACTTCTTACCGCTGATGTTGGGAGCGCGCGACATGGCGTTCCCGCGCCTCAACGCGTTCGGATATTGGGTTTTCCTGTTGTCGGGCTTGTTCATGAGCTCGAGCCTGTTGATCGGTCGAGCTCCAACCGACGGCTGGTTCAACTACACCCCCTTCGCACTGAATCAGTACTCGCCGGGGCTGAACATCGACTTCTACACGCTGGGGATCATCTTTCTCGGGATCTCTTCGACGGCTGGAGCTCCAACAGCAAGTTGGCAACGGTCAGTGACGGAAGGGCGAACACGATCGAGAACGACGTTGCAAGGATCGCCCACGAGAACAGAGGCATCCGCGCGACCGTCATCCCGGGCGCGCGCAGCTTGAAGATCGTCACGATGAAGTTGATCGCTCCGGCCGTCGAAGAGATCCCGAGAAA
>JAXDJM010000288.1:0-6297 GCA_034665605.1 Actinomycetota bacterium
TCTCGAGCCTCTTCAGGGTGGCATCGCGTCCGAGTATCTCCAGGGATTCGAACAGCGGAGGGGAGATCAGCGTTCCGGTTACGGCGGCGCGGATCGGCTGGAACGCTTGCTTTGGCTTCAGCTCGCGTTTTTGCGCCACCGCGCGCAGTGATGCTTCGATCTCGGCGGCCGTCCAGGTTGCGAGCTCGCTGAGGGCGCGTGCAACCTCTTCGAGGTAGTCGCCGGTGCCCGCCAGAGCTTTCTTCGCTTTGTCGTCCGGCTCGACGTCTTCGAACAAGAAACGGATCATCGGTGGTGCCTCGCTGAGTCGCTTCATCCGCTCCGCGAGTAGGGGCGCGACCTGCTCGAGGGTCACGCGGCCCCCGGGCCCCATATCGATCCCGCTCTTCGCGCAGACATCTTCGAGAGCCGCGGCGAGCTCCGCTGAGCTCATCTCCTTGATGTAGTGCTGGTTCAACCATTCGAGCTTCGTGACATCGAACGCGGCCGGGTTCTTACCAACGCGCTCGAGCGAGAAGTACTCGACGAGCTCGTCGAGCGAAAAGATGTTCGTGCGGTCGTCGTAACTCCATCCCAGCAGTGCCAAGTAGTTCACCACCGCCTGCGGCAAGAATCCCTGCTCGCGGTAGGCGGATACCGCCACGTCGCCCCATCGTTTGGACAGCGGGCGCCCCTTGTCGTCGACCAGCAAGGGCAAGTGGGCGAAGACGGGCACGTCGGCGACTGCAAGGGCCTCGCGGATCAAGAGCTGTCGTGGCGTCGCGGAGATCAGGTCTTCGCCCCTGATGACGTGGGTGATCCCCATCAGAGCATCGTCCAGCGCGGCGGCCAGGATGTACGTCGGCGAATGATCGGACCGGAGCAGGATGAAGTCCTGGATCTGCTCGGACTTCGTCTCGATGCGCCCGCGCACGACATCCTCGAACGCGATCGTGCGATCGTCTGGAACCGCGAACCTCAGCGCCCACGAGCGTCCTTCGGCTTCGAATGCTGCACGTTCTTCGTCGCTGAGGAAGCGGCACCGGCGGTCGTAACCGGGTGGCTTGGAGGCTGCCAGGGCAGCGCGGCGTCTCTCGGCAAGCTCCTCGGGCGTGCAGTAGCAGCGGTACGCATGTCCACCCTCGTATAGCTGCTCGGCCGCTGCTGCATAGCGATCGGTTCGTTCGCTCTGACGATAGGGACCGAACTCGCCGCCTACTTCGGGTCCCTCGTCCCAATCGAGTCCGAGCCACCTGAGATCCTCGAGAACCGCGCGATAGGCCTCGTCGGTCGCGCGTTTTCTATCGGTGTCCTCAACGCGCAGGACGAACGTTCCCTCGTTATGACGAGCGAACAACCAGTTGTATAGAGCAGTGCGCGCGTTGCCGACGTGGATCGAGCCACTGGGGGCCGGCGCGATGCGTGTTCTTACATGCAAGGGTTATTCGACAAACCGAAGCCAGTCGTAATACTTCTCGTCTTCGCCCTTCACGATCGCGAAGTACTTCTGCTGCAAAGTCATGGTGATCGGCCCCGGCTCGCCGATGACGCGACCATCGATCTCGCGCACCGGCGTCACCTCGGCCGCGGTCCCACTACAGAACACCTCTTCCGCGGTGTAGAGATCGGCCCGTGTGATCGCGCGCTCGAAGATCGGCATGCCGAGATCCGCAGCGATCTTCAGCACCGTGTCGCGCGTGATTCCGCTGAGCGGTCCCGCGATCAGCGGCGGCGTGAGGATCTCGCCGTTCTTGACGATGAAGATGTTCTCGCCGGTTGCTTCGGAGACGAAGCCCTCCGGGTTCAACATGATCGCTTCGTCAAAACCTTTATGGATGGCCTCCTGCTTCGCCATCGCCGAGTTGATATAGCCGCCGGTGACTTTCGCCGACGGCGGGATGATGTTCGGATCGTGGCGCCGCCACGACGAGATCGTCATGCGCACACCCTTGGACAGTGCCTCATCGCCCAGATAGGTGCCCCATGCCCACACCGCGACTGCAACGTCCACCGGGTTGGCCTCGGGATTGACCCCCATCTCGCCCCCGAACCCGCGATACGCGATCGGTCTCACGTAGCAACTCTTCAGGTCGTTGATCTTCACGAGATCGACGGCCGCGGCCTCGAGCTCGTCGATCGAGTAAGGGATCTCCATCATGAAGATCTTTCCCGAGCGCTCCATGCGCGCGAGGTGATCGCGCAACCTAAAGATGGCGGGTCCGCGTCGGGTCTCGTAACAGCGGATACCTTCGAACACTCCGGTGCCGTAGTGCAACGCGTGCGTTAGAACGTGAACGTTAGCTTGGTCCCACTTAACGAGCTCTCCGTTCATCCAGACCTTGTCGACTGGTTGGATGGGCATCCGCTCCCCCTTAAAGATTCACCCGGACGGCCACATTACTGCGCGCGCTGATCGGCTCCCAGAACGATGAGACGCGCATCACGAAGTTTCGCGGTCGACGTGATCCGGTCGAGAACCTCTTGTGGGATCGGCGAATCCACCGCCAGTCCCATGAGAGCCTCACCCCCTTGTATCTGTCGCCCGACCTGCATGTTGGCGATGTTGACGCCCGCCTCCCCCAACAGCGTGCCGACCACGCCGACTATCCCCGGACGGTCCTCGTACCTGAAGAACGCCATGATGGGAGCGAAAGCCATGTCCAAGTCGTAGCCGTACACGCGCACCAACCGCTCGGTGTCCTTCTTTCCGACCAAGACGCCGGCCACCGAGACCGTCTCGTCGGCACACTCCGCTCCGACTTCGATCAGGTTGACGTAGTCGAGCGACTGCGACGAACTGGTCTCCTGAACGGAGATGCCGCGCTCTTTCGCCAGCAGCGGCGCGTTCACGAACGTGACGGGCTCGTGCATCACGGACGAGAAAGCTCCCTTGAGGCCGGCAAGCGTGAGAGCACGAGTGTCCTGCTCTCCGATTCCCCCGTGGTAACTGAAGCGCAGCGACTCGATCCCGGGGCCCGCGAGCGCAACCGCGAGCATCCCCAGTTTCTCGGCAAGCCTCAGATAGAGCCGTATGCCTTCGGGGATATCCGTGCCGACATCCAGGTTGACGGCGAACGGAACGAACTCGCCGCGCAGCGCGAGGAGCACTTGCTCCGCTATGGCAAGGCCGGCCTTGTCCTGAGCCTCCGCCGTGGAAGCTCCAAGATGCGGGGTCACGACGACATTTTTTCGTCCGAAGAGCGGGTGCTCCGTAACCGGCTCATTTTCGAAGACATCCACGGCGGCACCCGAGACTCGACCCTCATCGAGGGCCGCGACGAGCGACGCCTCGTCCACGATGCCTCCGCGGGCTGTATTCACCACGCGCATCCCCGGTTTCGCACCGGCGAACTCTTTCTTTCCCACGATGCCCGCAGTCTCGGGTGTCTTGGGGAGGTGGACCGTCAAGAAATCGGCACGTTCGCACACATCGGACACCGAACCGACGAGGTCGACACCCATCTGCGCGGCTCGGTTGGGCGATACGTACGGGTCGAAAGCAACGATGCGCATCCCGAATGCGCTGGCACGTTGCGCGACCAACGTGCCGACGCGTCCCAACCCAACGACGCCGAGCGTCTTACCGTGCAACTCCACGCCTTGCCACTTCTCGCGCTCCCAGGATCCCGAGATCAACGCGGCGTGTGCCTGCGGGATGTTCCGTGCTTGTGCAAGCAACAATGCCATCGTGTGTTCGGCCGCGGACAACACGTTGGACTGCGGCGCGTTGACGACGAGGATCCCTCGTCGAGTCGCTGCATCGACGTCAACGTTGTCGAGCCCGATCCCCGCCCGACCGACGACCTGCAGCACATCGGCTGCGTCCAATAGCTCGGCATCCACGCGCGTCGCCGACCTGACGATGAGTGCGTTGTATTCGCCGATAACGGCTCGCAGCTCATCGGGACTCAGTCCGACGCGGAGGTCAACGTCGACGTGCTCCCGCAGCCGTTCCAGACCGGCAGGAGCGAGTTTCTCGGCCACCAAAACCTTCATGGGCCCGGATGCTACCGGGGGCCGCGGTCGCGAATCCTTCCGCGACCCCAGCCAAGCCGCGAAGATGGCCGCGATGATGATGCAAACGGCGAGGCGTCATGTCGAGATCGACAGCCACTTCCTTCGGCTGCCCGCGCTCGGCATGTTTGCCGCGGGGGTCCTGCTGCCGGTGCTGGGCCACCCGGGGACCGCGTGCCCTCTTCGGAGCCTGACGGGCATCCCATGTCCCTTGTGCGGAGCGTCGACGAGCGTCGAAGACGCCCTCCGGGGGCACCTATGGACGGCGGCCAAGACGAATCCGCTCGGGCTCCTCGCCGTGGGGATTGCCGCCTTTGTCGTGGTCGCGCGGCGTAGATATGTGTGGCGGGTACCCCTAACGTTGGTATCTGCCGTCCTAGGCGCCGCCTGGGTGGTCGAGCTCGTGAGATTCAGGCCGTTTTAGACAAAGGAGGAGAGATGAGCGATCAGGGTGCCGCACCACCGCCCGGAGGACCGATCCAGCCGACGGGACCGGCTCAACCAACTCAGCCGGGGCAAACCCCTGCCCCACCCGTCTACCAGCAGGCGCCCAAGGGCCCCAGCGGGCCGCGCGCCGGTTTCTGGAAACGGTTCGTCGCGGCGATCATCGACGGGGTCCTGCTCGGGATCGTTAACGCGGGGATCTCCGCCGCGTTCGGTCAATCGCTGGTCACGACCACGCACACCAACGGAACGTCTTCGGTCCACATCCAGGCCACGGGGATCGCTTTCATCCTCGAGATCGCCATCGCGGTCGCGTACTTCGGTTACTTCGAGGGCGGCTCGACGGGAGCCACCTTGGGCAAGAAAGCGATGGGGATCCGAGTCATCGATTTCTCTTCCGGGGCGCCGATCGGCTTCGGGCGCGCCGTGCTCCGTTACTTCGCCCGCTTCCTGTCGGCAGTCGTGTGCCTGCTCGGATATCTATGGATGCTGTGGGACAAGGAGAAGCAAACGTGGCACGACAAGATTTCGACGACCCTTGTCGTACCGACCGACGCTTACCCGGTTACCACTTAGAACGTAAAGCTCTTGTTGCGGATGCCCAGAGTCAGCACGACCTTGTCGTCCGCTATGTGCGCAGACGCATAGTTGAATCCGTCGACCACGGTCGGGAGTTCCAGATGGAACGGACCGATCGTGGTCGCGGAGGTCTGCACGGGGCCGATCTGAAGAGACGCGCCGTCGAGCGACAGCGGAGCTTCCAGACCAACACCGGTAGTGCTCGACGACACGGTCATGTGCCCGCCGGAGAACGTCACGCTCAAGGGGATGTTGTGAGCTTGGAGAGCATGTGTGAGGTCGGGGCCCGTCAACTCCACCGTCCCCGATCCCCGCGCGGCGCGCATCGTGCCGTGGCCACCGGTCAACGCGCGCGGGAAGGGGAAGTGAACCCCGTGCAGCACAACCGACACCTGAGAGAACGTGATGCCGGCTTTGCTCACGTTGGAGGCCGTGCACGTGACCTGAGGAAACTTCCCATCGACGAGGTGGATGAGGAACGGCCACCCGTCGATGGACACGGACGGCTTCTCACTTAACCCAAAGCTCGACCTGAGCTCGTCGGCAACGCGGTGCTCTGCGACCACTCGAGCGGCGGCGTCCCCGCCGATCACCAATCCGGCAAGCACCAGGACCCCTATAAGTAGCTTCTTCATCAGTCGGCGACGTCGCGTTCCGCGATGACTCGGTTGGGGGTGAAGCGGACAACCAGCTCGCCGGGAACCCCGTTGCGGGCACCGAACTCTTCCGCGCGATCCGCGCCCATATAGCGACCCCCAATCAACGTGGCGAAGCGCCGCAGCTCCTCTAGATCGGTCGAGATCGTCGCACGGCCGTTCAGTTGGACGTAGGTATACGGGGGGTCTTCGTCATCCACGCACATGCTGACGCGACCATCGCGGGCGATGGCTCTGCCCTTCACGGTCTTTTCTCCGGTGTTGAAGACGACGTCACCACCGTCCATCACGAACCAGATCGGTACGACGTGAGGTGAGCCGTCTTTACGGACGACGGCGAGCTTGCCGGTGCGTGTGCCGGACGAAACGAACGCCTGCCACTCCTGGTCACTCATCTTGGTCATGCGGCTCCCCTAGAGATCGATCGCGTATCGCAGTGCCGGTGCTTGAACGGCGGGGATGGCCGAGCCGAAGCAATCCTTGCGTCCCCCATCCGGGCGCCATCCACCCGCCTCGTAGAACCTTCGAGCGCGGGCATTACCTTCCAGCACCCAAAGAACGCCGGAGGTGAAGCCGCGTTTGCGGAGCTCTCCCATCGCGACATCCATCAATGCGACGCCGATCC
>JAXDJM010000289.1:0-4414 GCA_034665605.1 Actinomycetota bacterium
ACGCTCACCCCTCTGAAATTGGTACGCGTAAGGGCGGCCGGATGCGCGGCGATCCGAGCGCGCGCGACCACATGCGAGATGGCCGCGCCTCCGACGGCGATCGCGACGCTCGCCACCGCATCGGATCCGGTCACGATCTATCCCCGGCCTCGAGCGACAGTTGAACCAGCAACGCCATCGGAACCAGGTAACTGAAGATGACTGCGGGGATCACGATGCCCGAGTCATTGGTCGCGAATCCGAGCAGGCCGACGACGAGCCCACCGATCAAACCGGCGCGGATGCGTGGGTAGTCACGTGCGAGCTCGCTCCATCTCCCTCGCGGCCGGAGGACGAGCACCCCCAGAACTGCGATCGCTGCAGGCATGAAGTAAGTCCAGATCGTCGTTCGAAAAACGTGCAGGTTCGCGCGCGCCTTGCGAGCGATCGTGTCGGTGAGGACGTGGAACCCTTGAGCTCTGATGTCCAGGAAGAGGCGGGCGAGGTGCGTCCGCGCTTCCGGGGGCCGGGCAAGATCGAGGGCAAGGAAGGCGCCCAGCACCACGACCCCGCCGATCAAGCCAACCGTGACAACTTTCCAGTTCGGTTTTCTTCCCGTCAGCAGGAACCACGCGATGGCCAGTCCCGGAACGAGCGCGATGACCCCCCCGACGTCTGAGCCCAGCGCCGGTGCCCCGTCCACAACGATGACTATGACGAACAGGGCTGCCGCCGCGGCCAGGCCTCGGCGCGGCCCCCACCGGTGAACGCCCAAGGCTGCCGTGACGACGGCAGCACCGGCAAGCACCGCGAATGCGATGTTCCCGATGCCTTGGAAGCGACCGGCAACGATCGGCGAATACCCGAACACGGTGTTGATCTGTAGCCGCCCCCCGGTCACGAGGTCTGCGGCGATCAGCGCAACGGTCGCGCCGGCGAGTATCAGCAAACGATCGAGAGGCCTCGGCACGGATACGTAGACGACCCCAACCGCGAGCGCGGAGATCCCCAGCAACAGAGCTGCGAACCCGATACCGCCGAGCGAATGTTGACTGACGACGCCGGCAGCGTATGTGGCGGCGGGGAAAGCTGCGATCGCTAGGGCCGCTATCTCGAATGCCCTGCGAACTCCCGGCGAGTTCTGACGCCCGCGATACGCGCCGAGCAGGATGATCGCCGCCAGGTAGACGAGCCCTTGGAATGCGACGAAGGTCGTCGACACTCGGGATTGAACCGTGTCGATGAAGACCGCCTCTTCGTCGCTCTCGATCGCGGACCCGATCCGATCGGTTGGGCCGGCCACCGAGTACCACGCTCGTCCATCCATAACCGCAGGTCGTTCGACACCTTGGTTGACAAGGATCGTGGGCGCGATGTCGGGGAGCGTGACGTAACCGGCGCGCCGCGTCGACGCGGACTCGAGCGTGGAACCCGCCGGGAACCCCGGCCCCCGCGCAACAGCCACGCCGAGATGCGCGTCGGGTTCCCACCAGGGAGACGTCGGAGACGCGACGATCAACAGGTCGCGCGAGAAATCCAGTTGGGAGCTTAGGTCGCCGATAAGTGCGTCAGTCGCCGAGATGGCGGTCGCCCACTCCGCCGGATCTGCGATTCCGCGAACCAGTCCGTCCTCGTCGACCCTTTCCAGATCGCCCTCATCGAGCATCACTGTCGAGCACGGGATCTTCAAAGCCGCACGAGCCGCGACCCCTTCGGCACCGATGTTGCTGCGAACGCCGAACGGCGCGCTCGGATCATCCCCTAAAAGATCGGAGGATGTAGACGCTCGAGCAACCGCGCCGTGCTCGTCCATGGCCGCCAGCAACGTCCACCGGCCGCGACCGAGTGGAGTGGCGGGCGGCTTGCCCGGATCGGCGTTGCCGATCGCGATCACGGGACGCAGGCTTGTGAGAGCAGTTGCCAGCGCGCCGGGCCGGGCTCCGTAACCCGCTTGGTTTGCCAGTCGATCCAGCTCGTCGATGCCTCCCGCCCTTACACCGTTTCGTAGAGCGAGAGATCCCTGGATCGACTCCGGGCTCCGGATGTCGTGTCCGGCATCGACGCGGCTCCCTGCGCCGATGGTCGCGAATCCAGATGCGTACGAAGTTCGTGACGTGATCGTGCGGACCGCGATGGATCCGGCGGCCCCTGCTTGGATCGCGGCGGTCATGTTGGGAGGGTGGTAGCGAGCAATGTCCGACCACGTGACGCCGGGCGTGGTGACCAGCAGAACGTGTCCACACTCTGCGGCCTGGGCGCGGTCTGCCGCACCGGGTGTCGCCATGATTGCGGCGCAACAAAGAACGGCAAATAGCTTCATGTCAATCGCGGCGCATCGAATAGAGGGCGCGCAGCCGATCCACCATCCGCGACATTGAGAACTCTTGTTCCAGGTGCTGCCTCGCGGCGTGGACGTAGCCGGCGGAGAGGCTTGCATCGTCGAGAACCGCGGCGATCGCTCCGGCCAGTTCGCCTGCGCGACCGGGCGGAACCAGCCGGCCCGACACCCCGTCCTCGATCAGATCGCTCATCCCTCCGACATCGGTGGCGACCACGGGCGTTCCCACTGCCATCGCCTCCTGGGCCGCAAGGGGAACGCCTTCCCAAACCGACGACAAACAGAAGACGTCCGCCGCAGACACGACGTCGAGAACGTCCTTTCTCCAGCCGAGCAACCTGAAACGATCGCTCACTCCCCTCTGCGACGCCCTTTGTTCGAGCTCCTTGCGCAGAGGGCCCGTCCCGACAACGGCTACGGTGACGTGCTCCAGCAGCGCGACGGCATCGATCAGCACGTGCAATGCCTTCTGGCGATCGAGCCGCGCGACGCAGACGGCCAAACGAGATGTCTTCGGCACGCCAAGCTCGGCCCGGACGTCGTCGAGGTCCCGACCACCCAGGGCGGGAGGCTCGATGCCGAGATGAAAGACCTCGATGTTGGATCGCGCCGACGTCTCGCGCAGGTGCGTCGCGATGTCGCGCGATACGGCAAGCACGCGATCGTTGGCCTTTACCGCGAGCTTCTCGGCCCGGCGATAGACCCGAGCTCGCAGAGGTCCTGCGATGTCTTCGCGCACGAGGTTGTGCACGGTCACCACGCGCAGAGTGTCGAGCGATCGCGCTGCGGTACCGGTATCCATCCCCGCGCGCAGCCCGTGAGCATGGACGACGTCGTAGCCCCCGCCGGCGATTAGCTCATGCACGCGACGCCGTGCGCCCCGATGGCCCATCGGTCCTCGGGGGATCTCGAGGGGGATCGGCCCCCGCGGCATCTCCACCGGAAGATCGCTCGGGCCCGCAACATCGATCGTGAATCCGTCACTCCCATCGAGGGCGCGTTGTACGGCGGCGACGTGTTTGGCTATGCCTCCTGCCGAATGACTGAGAACCTCGAGGACCCTGGTGCTCAAGAGCTCACCCGGATGAGCGCGAGCGCTTGAGAACGAGGGCTCGTACCCGCTCGAGTTCCGGAGACCCCAGCTTCAACATCAACCAGCCATACAGACCCGCGCCGACCGCGCACGTAACGACGACGTTTGCCAAAGCCATCGGCCGCGACGATTCGGGCACGATGATGCGGGATGCAAGCATCCCGATGCACGCCACAACGGTCACGGCTATCGATCGCTTGAACGCGATGCGCAGATCCCTCCTCAGGAAATTCCCTACGGACCGCACGAAGAGCCAGCCGAGCGCGATCGCTCCGACCGCAAACCCGATCGAATGTCCGATCGCCAGCCCCGCAACAGCCCACCCTTTCGGTAGCGCGAAGAACAGAACGACGCCGGTCACGGATGCGATCGTTACTGCCGCCATGTTGACGAGCGCCGGGGTGCGGGCGTCCTGCATGGCGTAGTAACCGCGGGTCATGGTCAAGAAGGCCGAGTAAGTCGGCAGGCCCAGTGCGAACCCGATCAGGACCCGGCCGACCAAAGCCGAGCCATGCGTCGTCATCACCCCGTACCGAAGGGTCACCTGGGTTAGTGGGCCTGCAACGATGATCATCGCCGCCGACACGGGGATCAGAACGACGACGAGCATCCGCAGCCCGTCCTCCATCCGCCGTAATAACCCCTCACGGTCCTGAAGCGCGACGTGCTCCGACATCGCGGTGAACAACACCGAGAAGATGGGAAAGCCGAACAGCGCATAAGGAAGATAGAAGAACGTGTAGGCCCACTGATAGGCGGCAACGCCGCCGCTTATCTTGTTGGCGAGCACGAGCACGACGATGAGCCCCGCTTGTTATCCGCCTGCGTAGATAAGGGCCCACGCTCCCAGGCGCGCCCCGCGCCTCACGGCCGGATGATGCAGATCGAATCTGAATCGGAACCGCCACCCCAATCTCATCAAACCCGGGATCAAGCACAGAGTCATTGCGATAACTCCAAGAGTGGTCCCGGCGCCGAGCACGAACTTCTGCGCGGTCGTGATC
>JAXDJM010000290.1:0-11678 GCA_034665605.1 Actinomycetota bacterium
CACCCGGGGATGCAATCGATCGAAGGTCTCCTCTTCCTGGCGTCTCTTGCACGCGCCATCGATGCCAAGACGATCTTCGAAATAGGAACGTTTACGGGGGGCACGACCTGGACGCTCGCCATGAATGCTCCAGATGCCACGGTCCACACCCTCGACATTCCGGTGGATTCTGGGGCGGCGCTCGCGCTCGAGGAAAGCGATCGTCACCGAGCCGATCCGAACTTGATGCTTTACCGGGATCAGAAAGAAGGCGCGCGGATCAAACAGCATTGGGCCGACTCCGCGCGTTTCGATTTCTCACCTTTCAAAGGTGGCATGGATCTGATCGTCATCGACGGCGCCCATTCGCGCGACTACGTCTCGGCCGACAGTCGGAACGCGCTCGCCATGTTGTCGCCAAAAGGAGCGATCGTGTGGGACGACTATTGGAGGCTCTCACCCGGCGTGACCGCGACTCTGAATGAGATGCACTCCTCGATCCCACTATTTCGCGTCCCGCAGACAAGGCTCGTGATCCACCTGCCTCAGGCGTCTGTCGACGGGCTTCGGGGCCGGTCCGCCACGTAGGATGCGCCCGATGAGCCCCACAGCCGTCGTGATCGGACTCGACGGCGCAGCGTGGCACCTGCTCGAACCACTGATCGACCACGGCCACATGCCCCGTCTCGCCGCGCTCCGCGCCTCCGGAGCGTGGGGAACCCTCGCGTCCACCGTCCCCACCTACACGCCGCCGGCGTGGACCTCGGCCGTGACGGGCGTCAACCCCGGGCGCCACGGCGTCTATGGGTTCATCGAAGGCAACGCCCAGTCGGAGCGGCAAGAGTTGATGCACTCGGGAAAGATCCGCTCGGCCTCGGTCTGGCAGATGGCGAACGCCCAAGGCAAGCGGATCGGCGTCTACAACGTGCCGCTGACCTATCCACCCCAGAACGTTCAGGGCTGGATGGTCTCGGGGATGCTCACTCCCGGCTACGGCGAGCACCAGCGCGGTTTCGCGACGTGGGACAAAGAGGGTGGCGGAGCCGCTCTCGAAGCGCGCATCTTGGAGTGGGCCCCGAATTACGTCTTGGACGTCAACGCGAACTACGAACAAGACTGGCGTGACGACGGGCTCTGCAAGACGGCTCTTGCCTCACTCGAGCAGCGTTACCGCGTCCTCGAAGGTCTGTTGGATATGGACCCGCCCGATGTCTTGTTCAGTGTTCTCGAGGGGCCGGACCGCCTGCAGCACGTCTATTACCGCTACATGGATCCCTCCGATCCTCTGTACGAGACCGACGAGGCGCGCGCCATCCGCCCTGCGATCGAAAAGTGCTTCGCGGCGATGGATCGGATCGTCGGCCTACTTGCCGATCACGCCTCCTCAGACGGCGGTGTCGTCGTGTGCTCGGACCACGGCTTCACCGCGTGGGAGGTGAGCGTCCATACGAACGCGCTGCTGGAAAGCTGGGGGCTGTTGAAGCTCAAACCCAGCGCCCGGGCCATGCAGTCCGGCGTCGCACGCAGTCTCGTCCCGGTCGCGAAGCGCTTCTTACCGCGCAAGGTCGCTCGCCAAGCAAAGGGACGAACGTTCTCCGCGATCGATTGGTCCCGCACCAAAGCATTCGCGTCTCCGATCCCGCAACAAGGCATCTTCGTGAACCTGGCCGGACGCGAGCCTCACGGGATCGTGGCGGAACGCGATCTCGCTTTAGTCAAGGACGAACTGGTAGCACACTTCGAAGAGCTCACCGACGCCTCCGGAAACAAGGTCACCGATCGCGTCTATCGCTCGGAAGATGTCTTCCACGGCGAGGCCCTCGCCGGGGCGCCCGATGTCCTTCCCGTGCTGCGCGACCATCGCTTCGAGTTGGACGACGAAGTGTTCCATCGCGAGCCGTTCACGGATCTTCGCCATCTCCCCCGCGGCGTGCATCACCCCGACGGGATCGTGATAGTCGCGGGCCGCTCGATCCAAGCATCTCGACGCATATCCGGATCGGTTATGGACGTCACGCCCACCCTCTTGCACCTGGCCGGTTTGGAGGTTCCCGAAGACCTCGACGGCAGCGTGCTCGAAGACGCGTTCGATCCCGAGGCGCTGAAAGATCGGCCGGTTCGGATGACCGCCCCTCTATCATCGGGGGCCGGGGAGGACGCCTCTCCTTACTCTGCCGAGGAGGAAGCGATGATCGAGGAATCGCTACGGGGCCTCGGTTATCTCTAGACCGGAGCTGCCTTGATGGCTCAAACCGCGGACGTCGTCGAGATAGAAACTCAGCCCGCGCATTCTCCGCGTCCGCGCCGAAGCATCAAGCGCATCGCGCTGCGGGTCGTCGCCGATGCGATGGCGGTTTCAGCTGCCCTCTTCCTCGCTTCGGCGGTCCGTTTCGAGCTCCTGACTGGATCCCCATCGCGCACCGCCAATTACACGGTGTTGACGCTTCTCTCGACGCCGATCTGGATCATGCTGTTCTGGTTGTACGGGCTGTACGAGCCGCGTCAAGTGCTCGGTCCCGTCAACGAGTTCAAACAGGTATTCCACGGAGTGGTCGCCGGCACCGTCGTGATCCTCGTCTACGACTCGATCTTCCAAGCCGACCTCGCGCGCGGGTGGGCGCTGATAGCGATGCTCACCGCGTTCGTCGTGGTCGGGGGCGAACGACTGCTCGTACGAAAGGTCTTGCACTTCCTTAGACGCCGTGGTGGAGACGTCACCAGGACGATCATCCTCGGAGCGAATCAAGAAGCCCGAACGGTGGCACGAACGCTCGAGCGCGAGGCGTGGCTCGGTTACAAGATCCTCGGTTTCGTCGACGATGTCGCGCCGACGGGTGAAGAGATCGGGTCCGACCACCGGGTTCTCGGTTCGACCGCCGATCTCGCCGCGCTGATCGACGACAAGCGCGCGGGACTGGTGCTCGTGGCATCGTCTGCATTCGATACCGCACGGTTGAACCGATTGTTCTGGGAGCTGCAAGACGTGAAGGTGGACCTGCAGATAACTTCGGGGACGATCGATCTCCTTGCATCGCGCATGACCGTCCAATCGGTTGCGGGGATCCCGCTCTTCTATGTACGCAGAACCGGCATCTCGAGGTTCCAGCGCACGATGAAGCGTGCCGTCGACGTTGTGGGGTCGGCACTCGGCTTGATCCTTCTGTCCCCGGTCATCGGGGGTATCGCGTTGTGGATCAAACGCGACTCGGAAGGTGGAGCGTTCTTCACGCAAGTGCGAACCGGACGCGGCGGCCGACCCTTCGTCTGTGTGAAGTTCCGGTCGATGTTCGTCGATGCCGAGGATCGCCGCGCCGAGCTGGAGCATCTCTCCGAGGGACCGGGACTGCTGTTCAAGCTCAAAGAGGACCCACGCGTGACGAAGGTCGGACACGTGTTGCGTCGTTATTCGCTCGACGAGCTGCCGCAGTTGTGGAACGTGCTGAAAGGCGAGATGAGCCTCGTCGGGCCGCGGCCCGCGCTTCCGTCGGAGGTCGAGCAGTACGACGACTGGATCCGCAACCGCTTGAAGGTCAAGCCGGGGATGACCGGCTTGTGGCAGGTCAGCGGCCGGGCCGAAACATCTTTCTCGGACTACATCCGGTACGACCTCTTCTACATCCAGAACTGGTCTTTCTCTTTAGACCTGTGGGTTCTGTGGCGAACGTTCAGGGCTGTGATGAGTGCCGAAGGAGCGCATTGATCCCCTAACGGCGATCGATCGAAAAAGCTCTATCGCACTCGAGGGTGCGGCGGTATGTTTAGCCGATGCTCGAGGAGATCATCGTCACGGTCGACGACAATCCCGGCACGCTTGCCGAGATCGGCGAGCTACTGGGCCGAGCCGACGTCAACATCGAGACTCTGTCGGCGTCCAGCCACAACGGCAGCGCGTTCGTTCACCTCGTCGTAGACGACGGTGAGGACGCGGGCGAGATGCTTCAATCCAATGGATTCAAGGTCGAAGGCACTCGCGCTGTTCTCACAGCGACGCTGGACGATCGACCCGGCGAGCTCGGGCGCTACTGCCGCAAGCTCGCAGATGCGGGAGTGACGATCTCTGCCGCATATATCGCCCGTCGCTCGGGCGGCGAGACCGAGGTCATCTTTGCCGTCGATGACCTGGAAGCCGCGACCGGCGCACACTAAGAATCAACTTCGGCCGCGTGGGTATGGTCGAAGCCACGATGACATCACGTAAGGGCCCGGCGCGCATCACTGCATACGAAGACGGTCCCTTTCTGGTGCGGGGTTCCTTCTCGGTGACGGATCGCGACGGCACGGAGGTCATCACATCCCGGCGAACGGTCGCGCTGTGCCGGTGTGGGAGATCGTCGATCAAACCGTTCTGTGACGGCTCCCACGTAAGGATCGGCTTCAAAGCGCCGGGCGGCCCTCCTCGAAACGAGATCTGAGCTCGGCCATCGGCGTTGCCGACCGGGACAGCACCGCACCCGCATAGGGAACTCCACCGAGGAAGAACCGCGCCCCCAGCGCGAGCCACGCCGTGATCGCACGCTCGCCGAGCCACAGCGGCGCGAAGAGACTCACGGACGGGGGAAAGTACGCGTTTGCCCCGGCCCTCCGTCGCCCCTTCTCCGCTACCGCAACCGCTGCTGCCGCGGCAAGCACGAGCAGGCCGCGTCGCCGGCGCGCTGCCGAGACCGCTGCCAGGGGCGCAAGTGAAAGCCATAGCGCCATCCGGGCCGGAAGTGCAAAGTCGTCGTAAGCCTGGCGGACCCGCTGGGACCAGAAGTGGCGAGCGTCCGGCGGGAGCCGCGACACGAAGAGGTCGACCGCTTCCTCGACCCTGCCCCCCGACGCGGTCACCGTCCGGATCAACTCGAGGTTCTCGAACAGAAGGTCGCCGTCGTAACCGCCCATCGTGACGAATCGCGATCTGCGCAGACCGAGGGTCCCGGGGAAGTCGATCCACACGGCCCGGTTCAGAAGACTCCGCGCGGAATCCCAGCGCGCGTGCCACGGCAAGGGCTCGAAATAATTCTGGGGAATGACTAGGTCGGCCGAATCGAGCCGCCGGAGCAAGTCGTCGATCTGCACATCGCCGTACACCACGTCGTCGTCCGCGACGATGACCTTGTCGAATGTCGCGGCAACGACGCCGGTGGTGACGTTGGTGACCTTGCGATAAGCAAAGTCGAAGCGTGGATCGGGACGAAGATGGGAGATATCCCGGCCCCACGAAGACGCGTGAGCTTGGAAAACGTCGTCGGGAGAATTGTCGACGACGATCACCTCGAGGGTCTTCGACAGGTAACCCAGGTAGTCGATGAACCGTTCGGTCCGACGAGGTTGTGTCGCGTACAGCGGTAGAACGTAGCTCGCTTCTCTGTGACTCATACCGCGAGCGACAGCGGCTCGAACAGAGAGGAGCGACCCGCGTTCCACGCTCCAAGAAGGTGATCGCCGACCAGGTCGTCGACGGCCAGGAGCGTGCGTGCGCCATACAGGATCCGCGGAGCAAGGGCGGGTTCGTCCTCGGCGAGCGAACCGGCCAGATCGTGAGCCGCGATCTGCTCGTGGACGGCGTCGGCCTCTACATGCTCTTCATAGAACTCGAGTGCATCGCCACGGCCGGCGCGCCGGAGACCGTTCGCGTACTTCCGGTTCGGAAGTGGAGACGTCATCTCGAACGCCGCCAGGTGACCGACGAGCTCGCCCAAGAACTCGCGGTGCAACCCGAAGAACGACATCAGATTGACCGCCGACAGGCTTACCCCCGAGATGACGTCGAGATAGGCGCCGTAAGTCGGATCGAGACCGAGCCGCTCCATCAGGCGCGCGTACATCGTGGCGTGGATACGATGCGGATCGCCGCCGCCGTACTCATCGCCCTGGATCTCGACGAGTGCCGCCTTGGGCCGGCCGGAAAGACGTGGGATCGCCCAACTATGTGGGTCGGATTCCTTGAGGTGATAGGCGGATCTCTGCACGACGAACTCGCAGAACTGGTCGAGGGTGGCCCGCCGCCCCATGAACTCGGTTAGGGGGCCGCGGTCGGGGACGCCGACCAGGTCGCGCAAAGCGCCCGGGACCCCACTCGGATCCGCCGACGTCACAAGCGGAACCAGCGCCCGTAACGATTGCAAGAAACGATCCTCGAGTCGACCACGCAGCGCCAGCAGGGACGGCTCCCATTCCCAGCCTTGGTCGACCCCTTCGAACCCGCGGTAGTGGAGCTCGTAGCAGCAGTACAGCGCGAGCGCGGAGTCCTCGCCGGTCAGAGGGTCGTCGTGAGCCTCACCGACATCATCGAGGTCGTGCACGGTCTCCGAGAGCTGCTCGAACAGCGCTCGCGAAAGAGGGCCCCGCGGAGTGGGTAGTCGCGCCATGCCCCAGCGCTACCCTGGCTCCGACCTGGTGAAACAGGCCGTCGCCGAGCGGTCCCGCAGACCGGTCCCGACACTCCTTTTACGTTCTGGCCGTACCCGGCCCGGCCGCGCCGGCGGTGCCGAAGTACACCGCCAACAGACCGGTCGCGAGGTGCAGATAGTTGTCGGGGTCACCGGCGCCGTCGATCGCCAGGAAGTGCAGATCGAAGAGGCCGAGCACGAAGACGAGCAACAGGACCACACCGAACAACGTGTTCACACCCGCCGCAGCCGAGTGGCGGCCCGCCGCTCCGATCCATACCAAGCCCAAAACGATGTGCACGATGTTGTGCAGCGGATTCAGGTGGAAGATCAGAAGCGTCTTGTCGTAGTTCGCCGTGTGCTCGTGCGCAAAGTTCCCGAAACCCTTGGTTACGAAGATGCCCACGATGCCCACCGCTAGATACACGACGCCGAACGCCAGAGCGAAGAGCTGCGCAGGCGTTCTGTTCCCTGCTCGTGTCGCCATTCTCATTCCCCTTTCCTAGAACCGACCTATCGGTTTCAGTTCAGTCGAGCGAGACGGCCCCCACGCTCCCGAAGTAAAGCGAGAGCGCACCGGTCGCCAAGTGAAGGAAGTTATCGGAGTCGCCCGGCTCGATCGCCAATACTCCCGCGTGGCCGGAAAACCCGATCGCGGTCAACGCGACGAAAGTGACTCCCAGTGCAACGTCGACGACTCGAGCGGTCGCGTGCTTCCGAGCGGCCCACAACCACAGGCCTCCGGCAGCCAGGTGCACCAAGTTATGGAGCGGGTTGATGCCGAAAACAAGAAGTTGATGGCCGCCCTCCGACGTGAAGTCCGAGAAACCCGTAGTGGCGAAGCCGACGACCCCGAGGATCATGTAGAGGGCGCCGGCGCCGAGGGCGAAGCGTTGCGCGGGAGTCGCTCCCGCTACGGCGGAGACGGCGTCCTCTGTACCCTCGATCATCGACTACCGAACTTGCATCGCGGAGGTTGAGCGCCGGGGACCTGGGGCCGCGTATGCAATATCAGTTTCGACACCGGCTTCTGGTTGAAATCAAAGGCATCGAATAGATCGTTCGCGATCGCATCGCGATGGGTAAGCGCCTTGAGCCCGAACATGCGCTCCATGAACGCCAGAAACGACGAGAACTCGTAGCGCGTGTGCAGGACGGTGTGGGCCTTCACCCACGGCGAGATCACGATGAGCGGAACGCGGGGGCCGAACCCCATGTCGTCGATCTGCGGCGGGGAGACGTGGTCGTAGAACCCTCCGAAGTCGTCCCATGTCAGAAAGATCGCCGTCGACGACCACTCCGGGCTTTTCATCACGTCGTTGATCCTGCGGACGGTCCAATTCTCACCAACGCAGATGCCGTGTTTCTTGGACGATGGGTGGTCGTTGAAGTAACTCGGGGGCAGGAGGTAGGAGACGGTCGGCAGATGCCCGGACCGTGCGTCTTGTGTGAACTCTGACGGATCCACGACCCGCTTCCACCGGCGCGGCACCTTTCTCACTTCGCGGACGGCTTGCTCCTCGTTCTGGAACTCTTCTTTTTCGCCGTAGTACTTCCACGAGATGCCTTTGTGCTCGAGCTCGGGAAAGATCGTATTGACGTCGAGACACGCTCTGACCGAATAAAGAAGCCGGCGGATCTTCTCGAGCTGCATCTTCCGCTCCCAGCGCATCAGATGAGCGTGATGGCGCAGGCGATCGAAACGCTCGCGTGGGTCCTCGCAATAGATCCCGCGGCCCGTCGCCGGATGCAACTTGTTCGAGACGATGCGCGACGCGGTCGCGGCGACCGTGAAGAGGTGCTCGGGGAGCGTCGGGCCGTACATCGAAGAGAACATGCGGTCGGCCAGCGCGTAGTGGCTTGCGTACCGCCAGTAGTTCGGGAGCTGCTTGCGGTGGTATTGCGTGTAACCGGTGAGGTCCCGGCCCCCCGAGATGAGATCGAACCGATCCATCTTTCCGCCGTCGACCGCGGTTAGGCCAGAAAAGAAATCGTGACCTATGTCGTGAGGATAGGCATCGGGCGCGTGGCCGAGAGCGATCTTGCGCCCATCAGAAAGTCGCCCGTGCGTAGCCCCATCCGCACCGGGGAAACGACCGAACAGATTGTCGTAGGTGCGGTTCTCTTTGATGATGAAGATGATGTGCTTGATGGGGGTTTTCGGGGCCGCTCCTGGACCGGGACCTTGCAACGGCTCGATCTGGGGGGCGGAGCAAGCAGCAACCAGCAGCAGGCACGCGATCAGCGTGCCGAACGTTCGTCTCACAGATAGCCGAGATTGCGCAGCGATTCCTCGATCAGAGCCTCGTCCTCTTCAGAATACGGAGAAGACTCCGCGCCCTCGCCTGCCAGGGGCAGGTCCATCGCTTGCACCGAAACGGGACGCTCGCGCAGCATCGACTCCGGCAATAACTCGGTTAGCACGCGGCCGTCGACCTCGGGGATCTTCAACCCCGCGAGATACAGAGCCGTAGGCATGACGTCGTACAGCGTTGCTTTGCGATCGGACGTTGGCTTGATCCCCGGTCCGGCCACCCCGAAGATGCCGTCTATGTGGTGGAAGCCGCGCGGGAGTCGCCTGTAATCGTCGAGTACCGACGGTGAGTACAGCCCATCCGATAGCTCGTAGGAATACGCACGGCACACCGGGAACAGATCGGGCGCGTCGGCGGTCGCGTCTCCGTGCATCACGTCCTCGCGCAGGTAGACCTCGTCGACAACCGGTTTGCCATCGTCGGGATCGACGAGCTCGCGGAGACGCTCGGCGATCTCGCTCCGCACGCGCTCGTAGTCGGATGGCTCGACAATGCCCGACGGCTCGCGTCCCTTGAGGTTCACGTAGATGCCCTGTTGCGGGATGGGGGCCGAGAACGCCTGCGTGCCGCTCC
The DNA here is from genome assembly GCA_034665605.1 of Actinomycetota bacterium. Taxonomy (GTDB): domain Bacteria; phylum Actinomycetota; class CADDZG01; order CADDZG01; family WHSQ01; genus JALZGD01. Next base: position 9,239 of record JAXDJM010000290.1, read on the forward strand.
AGTCGATCGACGACTGCGCGGCCCCTTTGGCTTTCTGCCACACCGACTTCGGGAGCGCTTTCTTGAGGCGCCGCGCGACCTTGCGAACGCCGGCCGAGCTCGTGACCTGGCCTGCGCCCGAGATCTTCAGATAACCCCATTCGCGGAGCGCCAGGTTGACGTTGACGCTCTTGTCCTTCCCCTGGAAGCCGTGGTCCGACATCGTCACGACGAATGCGTCGTCACCCGCCCAGTCGAGCATCTCGCCGATGAACTCGTCCATCTCGTCGAAGAACCGCCACGCACGCTCGCGTATGGGTTTGGCTTCGGGACGATCGAAGTGCTCGTAGGTCGGATCTATGTACTTGTAATGGACGTGCATCAATCGATCGGGAGCTTCGAGGACCGAGAACAACAGTCGTAGGTCGGGATCGTTATCGAGCAGGAAGTGAAGTGCTTTGCGCTTCAATGCGAGGTTCTTGGAAAGGCGCTCGATGATGTCGGTCGACTTCCAATCCTGGTCGTAGTCGACCTCGATGTCGATCTCGTAGCTTCCGAGCTCGGACACGATCTTGTGCGCCAGCCCGTCGGGGTACGTGAAGTTCTCGCGCACCTTTTCGCCGCCGCCTTCGGGTGTCAACATCCCCGACACGGCGAAGCCCTCGACCGCGGGGGCCGGATAGGTCATGGGGATGTTGAAGAGCCCGATGCGCTCGCCCTGCGCGTTGGCTGCGTTCCAGATCGCCGGGACCCGAACGCGGTCGAGGCTCACGAGGCCTTTGGGATTCTGGATGTGGCCCAGTGTGAAACCGAAGATCCCGTGACGCCCGGGATTGACCCCGGTGAAGATCGACGTCCACCCGGGCGGTGTGTACGGCGGGATCGTCGACGTCAGCACCCCGGACGCGCTTCGCTCCAAGAGCGCTTTGTAGCGCGGCATGTGTCCCGCTTCGAAAGCGGGATCGAGCACGTTGTACGTCATCCCATCGAGGCCGAGCAGCAGTGTCTTGGTCATCGAATGGCTTCCCAGATCGGGCGGTATGTCACCGCAGGCGTCTCCGCACGGTCAGGAGGATAGCTGCGCCCACCATCGCGATCCCGACCCACAGCGAGTACACGACGAGCCCGGTGAGAGGGCCGATTATGAAGACGACGGCCTGTACGTCGGGCATCCCGGGATTCGGTAACAACCTTCTACGCGCAAGCGCGCTCGACCATCTTCCCTTCATGCCCGCGCCCGGCTCCGACTTCTCGGCCCCCGATATCTCGATGAAGTAATACGCGATACATACGTAGACGACGGCCCACAGCACGTCGTGATGCGGAACTCCATCGGCGCGCCACAGATAGAACGCGATGCCTGCGCTCGCGCTCGCGCGACGACCACCGTCGGCGAGATGGTCGAGCGCTTCCCCACGTTCGCTCGTCACTCCGAGGGCACGCGCGAGCTTCCCATCGGTGCAGTCCACGACGAACGCCGCATAGAACAACAGTCCACCGATGATCAACGAGAGCCGCGTTCCGAGAGCGAAGGCAACCCCGACCGACAGCCCCAGGACGAGGGCCGCGATCGTGACCTGATCCGGCGTCAGCCAGCGATGCTTGGTAAGGAACCGAACGAGTGGGACGGCAAGCGGGTCGGTGAAGAGAACCGTCCACCAGTAGTCACTCTTCTTCTGACCGGCCCCCGTGCCGACCGTCGCAGGAACCTGGGGCAACGAGCTCACTTGACCCTCTCGGTTGCGGGGTCGACGAGCCCTTTGCCGCGAGCCTGCTCGAAGGCTCCGACGATCATGCCGGTGACCAGTCCCGGATCCTGGGTTTGCACAGCCTTGCCCAGGTTCAGGATGAACAACCCGGTAAGGGCCCACCACAGCGCGAACTTGTGCGACGCGTCCTGCGGCATCAGCTTGCGATGAAGATAGAACTGGTTCGCGAGATTCATCCGCTGCAACTGATGACTCGACATCCGCGATGCTCCACTCTTCAGATGGTCGCATCGCGCTTTCGGTGTCTGGACCAGTGTGTAGCGCCGCGAGACCCGGTACGAGAAGTCGATGTCTTCCTTGTACGCGTAGCCCGATAGCTCTTCGTCGAACCACTCGTGATCGAACACCTCGCGCCGGTACGACATGAACCACCCGTTGAAGTAATCGAGCTTGCGCACCCCGACGGCTTCGGAGACGCCTTCCGCGTAGAAGCCCGGTCGCACCTTCCCACTGGCCTCGGACCACCACCCCCCGATCCCGAAGAACCGACGGTAGATGCGCGTTACGAGACGCGGGCGAGCGGGCCGCATCGGCGTGGCGCGTACGCCGCCCAGCTCGGGCCCCCACCGCACGTACTCCGCCAGAACCTGCTCGAAACAATCGGGAGCGAGCTCAACGTCGTCGTCGATGAAGAAAACGGGATCGCCGGTGGTTCGTCTGACGCCGACGTTCCGCTGCACCGTCAAACCTCT
>JAXDJM010000291.1:0-7628 GCA_034665605.1 Actinomycetota bacterium
GCGCGCCGACTCGCCGCTCTTGCCGCTCGCGCTCGAGACGATTTCGGTTTCGAGACACGCGAGTTGAACCTCGGCGGGGGACTGGGCATCGCCCATACCGACGATGAGATGACGCCCGATCCTCAAGAGGCCACGGCTCGGCTAAAAGAGATCGCCACGGACTCGTTCGAAGAAGCGGGACTTCAGGCCCCCGAGGTCTGTGTCGAGCCCGGTCGCTCGCTCATCGGCGCGGCTGCGATCACCGTCTACGAGGTGGGAACCGTGAAGGAGATCCCCGGCGTCCGCACGTATGTCTCGGTGGACGGCGGGATGTCCGACAACATCCGTCCTGCTCTCTACGGCGCGCGCTATGAAGCCAAGCTCGCCAACCGGATGGACGCTCGTCCTGGTCCCCTAGTTGCCGTTGCCGGCAAGCATTGCGAGTCGGGCGACGTCCTGATCAAAGAAGCACACCTGCCGGCGGACGTGTCGCCCGGCGACCTGCTGTGCATACCGGCCACGGGGGCCTATACGTATTCGATGGCGAGCAATTACAACCGGGTTCCTCGGCCCGCGGTCGTCCTCGTTGAAGGGGGCCGCGCTACCGAGATCGTGGCTCGAGAAACAGCCTCTGACCTGCTGCGATTCGACCGTCATCTGGACGGAGCCCCCGTAGAGGCGTGACCTTCCGGGTCTCGGTTCGGGGCCCCTGCAAACCAAGCACCGTTACGCGGTTTGCCCCCTTTCGTACCAGTAATGGGCAGACCCCTGGAAGGCAGGGGCGGCGACGGATATGAGAAGGAGGCCAGGGGTGTCACGACGGGCGATCTCTTACGTACTGGTTGTTCTGGTTATCGCGGGCATGCAGATGGCGGGAACCGCGGGAGCGGCCCAGCGGGCTGCGGACAAGAGCACACCGCAGCAGCACCCAAGTATCTCGATCGGCGCCGACACCGAGTTCAACCCTTCGAACGGCGTCTTGAAAGGGAACGGGTCGAAGCATCACCCCTTTGTGATCTCCGGTTGGAAGATAGACACGATCTCGATCCACGACACCGACGCGTATTACGTGATCAAGGACAACGACATCACGAGCCAGCTCGTTCTCAACTGGACGGGCAACCGCGCGAAGGTCGTCGATAACCATGTCGCCGATCTTCAGCTCAACCAGAACGTGCAACGTACGGGCGAAGACACGAGTGGAAAGATCGTGAGAAACACTTTCGATACGGTCGGGCAACTCCGTCACTTCAACGGCCTGTTCGCACACAACACGGTCGGTTCGCCCGATTCACCGGATATCCCGTTCTCGTCGAACGAAGCGGTCGCGTTCGATGGGTTCAACGGCTCCCACTTCACCCACAACACGATCTACGGATTCGTCGATGCGACACTTCACGGCCATCACTTCAGCGAGCACTACGGCAGCAAGAAGATGTATCGCATGGGACACGAGCACGTGCGTTACGCCGAGGTCTGGATCACGAACAACAAGATCTACTCATCCGGTCCGTTCGCGCTCCGTTACAACGACCTCAACCACGCTGCGAACGACAGAACCGCTACTTCCGAAACGGACGAAGCCCTCAACGATCCTCACATCCATCACACACGGGTTCACATGAATCACAACAAGCTCTACGGGTCGGGGCTCGACGTCGACGTTTTCAATGCCGACGATGAGAACCACATCCGTATCGGACACGGCTTCGTCGAGCTGCGCGGCAACAAGATCTCTCTCGACCGCCGGCCCGAGGACATGGGTAGCTCGTACACGGGAATCACAGTGACTCAGGCCCAGGGCCTGACCTTGCGGATCGTCGGCAACACCGTCACGGAGACGTCGGGCACGCTCGACTCGACGGCGGGGTGGAACTCCTCGGACGAGGGCATCTGGCTGGACCAGCTGAAGACCGCCAAGGTCTACCTCTTCAACAACACGGTCAAGGGTGCCGCTTACGGGATCCGGGCTCAGGACTTCGAAGACTCGGTGATGTGGTGGGTCGGGAACCTCCACACCTCGGGCGTGACCTACCCGCTGTACTGGGACAACACCGTCAAGAGCCACCCCAGAAGGAAAGGCTGAGATCGGTGTCGAAGTATTGGACTGCCTGCATTGCTTTGGATACCATCCAGGCGGGCGTATCTAGCGGGGGCGGCAGATGACACCAGAGCGGCGGCGCGAATTCGAAAACGTATGGCCGGCTTTATCGCGGCGCGTCAAGAGCATGCTGTGCCGGAAGGGCGTAACCGGCGGGGATGTGGACGATCTCGTCCAGGAAGCGGCCCTTCGTCTCTACCGAACGTGGGATCAGGTTGACCCCACGCGCGACCCCTGGCCGCTCGTTTCGACCATCACACTGAACCTCGTTCGTGACCGCGCGCGGCCGCGCCCGATCCGAGAGATCGCCGCGGATCACGTTCCCGAGCTCGCAGACTCTTACGAGGTCGAGCGGGCAGGGCTCGCGCGCATCGAGTTAGGTCGCGTCGAGAACGCTCTTGCGATGCTTAGTGCATCTCACCGCATGGCGCTGTTGAGCGAGATCGGCGACGGAGCTACGACGACCGCCGACAGCGAAGCGACGCGGATGTTGCGGATGCGGGCGCGCAGGCGTCTTGCCGCGATTCTCGAGAAAGCGTCGGCGATCCTGCTGCCGGTCCGCTGGACGCGGCTGAGCGAGCTTGCCGAGTGGGCGTTCGGTTCGCGCCAAGCAGCGCTTTCAACGGTGTCGTGCCTCCTATGCGTTGCACTCGGCACGGTGACTGCGCTCACTACGGTGATAGCGGTGCCACACGCCTCGGCCCAGACGACCAGGGAGCGCAGGCTCGAAGCGGCCGCGGTACGGCTGCAGGCCCAGGCGCTGCCTTCACACGCGGGACTGGCTCGGTCGGCGCGGCGTGACTCGACTCTTCGCGACGGCGCACGTCCGGGATTGAGGCCGGCAGGGTCGATCAAGCACTCACCGAAGCACGGAGCAAATTCGGCTTCACCTTCGACGCTTCCCGATACTCCGCCGCTTCCCGAGCCGCCCAAGGCACCCCCGCTGCCGGCACCACCACCGTTGCCAAAAGCACCGCTGCCTGTGCCATCGGTTCAGGATGCGTTCAAGGCTGCACACCACGCCGTAAACACGGTGAAGAGGCTCCCGGCCCCCGGCCACTAGATTTAGTCGTAACGGAGCCAGTTCCTTAACGCACTAGCCGGACACCGGGCCTCAAGTCGCGGCATCATTACGTCATGGGATTGGTTCCCGACGATCCTCGCCTGTCGCTGATGGCGGACGAGCTGAACGCATTGCAGTGGTCTGCCCTCTTGCTCGATGCCGATTTCAACGTCGTTTGCGTGACCGAGGAACTGAAGGAGTTCGTCGGGGTTTTCGACGAAAAGGCACTCGGTTACGGTCAGCACGTCGTGACCGCGTTTCTGCGGGATGAGTGGCGAGACACTCTGGCCACCGATAGTCAGATAGCGATCTTCACGCAGTTGATGCCGATGTTCTTGGATCGGGTCCCCGGTGGGATCGAGACTTTCGCCGCGGAGTTACCGTCGCCGTTCGACGAGCTCGTCGCGTCGCTGGAGCCGCAACCACTGGTATCTGCACTGCGCGGTCGCTTCGATTACCTGCAGCCCGGCATCCCCCCGTACCCGGTCGATTTCCTCGGGTTCCCAGTGAGCGCGCCCGAAGGCGAGATGTACGGGTACTTGATCATCATGTACATCGCTCTGCGCCCGACCCTCGTGTCTTTGCTCGCCCGGGGGGACGCCGCGATGTACGAGCGGATGGCCGACCTTGTAAATCCGGAGCGTCACCAAGCCGCGATCCTCTTCGCCGACCTCGAAGCGTCGGGCTCGCTATCCCGCCGGCTTCCGAGTGCGGCTTACTTCGCGTTGATGCGCGATCTCCACACCGAGGTCGACAGGATCGTCGCCGAAAACCTTGGCGTGATCGGCAAACACTCGGGCGACGGCGCGACGGCCTTCTTCCTTGTCGACCACCTATCAGATGCATCGAGAGCAGCCCGAGCGGCCGTGGCCGCGGCCCGCTCGATGCAGCAATGTGCCGAGAAGCTGCTGAGCGCGATCCCGGAGGCCGCAGTGGGCGGGCTCAATCTGAATATCGGACTGCACTGGGGCGGCGCGTTGTACATGGGCCAGCTCGTTCCCGGCGGTCGGCTCGACGTATCCGCGCTCGGCGACGAGGTCAATGAGTGCGCTCGGGTTGAAGACACCGCATTCGGAGGCGAGATCCTGGCTACCAAAGCGTTAGTCGAGCAACTGAACGACGGCGATGCGCTCGCCGCTGGTGTCGATTGTGACAACCTCGTATATGAGCCATTGCGGGACAGGCCTCATGCAACCGAGAAAGCGATCCGAGACGCCGGAGGTGTGGCAGTCACCAGCTTGTAGGTAGGCGCCACGACGGTTGCTTAGGGTTGTGAGATGCCCGAGCTTCCCGAGATGCAAGCACTTTCCGAGCGTCTCGACGCGCTCCTTTCAGGGGCCCGCGTGGTTCGGGCCGACGTTCTTTCGTTCTCTGGTCTCAAGACGGTAGCGCCGGCCCCCGCAGAGCTCATCGATTCGGTCGTGCACGGCGTCGGGCGCCGGGCGAAGTACCTGATCTTCGATCTCGGCGCGGTGGAGATGCTCGTCCATCTATCGCAAGGCGGGCGAGTCGATGTCGAAGAGCCCCCCAAGTCGACTCGGCCAAAAGGCGCGGTCGCGCGTCTGGTCTTCGAACCGCGCGATGGGGGCCGCGTCGCGGTGCTGGTCAAGGAGTTCGGAACCGAACGGAAAGCCGCGTGGTGGATCCTCGGTCCCGGCGACGAGTCGCCACTGGACGGACTCGGTCCCGAGCCGTTCTCGGAGGAGTTCGCAACGTTGATCGCTTCGTCGGACGACCGCCGGCGGTTGCACACGATCCTCCGAGATCAGCACACCGTCGCCGGGATAGGACGCGGGTTCTCCGACGACATCCTTCACGAAGCACAGCTCTCACCGTTCGCCTCGCTGGCGTCGCTGGATGGATCGGAGCGTGCATCGCTCGTTGCCGCGACAAGAACCGTTCTATCTGCAGCACTCGAGAGTGAGCGCAAACGAACGGGTGGCCTCCCGACCAAGCTCAAGGGTCGATTCGTCGTACACGGCACCGCGGGACAAGCCTGTCCTCGCTGCGGGAACGAACTGAAGCGCGTCAGCTACGAGTCGCACGAGATCGTCTACTGCCCGCACTGCCAGACGGGCGGAAAGATCCTGGCGGACCGCCGACTCTCCCGCCTCTTGAAGTGAGGATTGAATTGGTACCGTGCGAACGATGACATCTGCACGACGTTCCTCGATCGGTGTCGGTTTCCTTGGATGCGGCACGGTCGGTTCGAGCGCCGCTCGGATCCTGGTCGACCACGCGTCCGACCTGGCGCAGAGGGCGGGGGCGGCGCTCGAGGTCAGACGCATCGCGGTCAGAGACCTCTCCAAGCAGCGACCTGTGAGCTTCGCCGATGACGTGTGGACGTCGAAGGCGACCGACGTTACCGACGCGGACGACATCGACATCGTGGTCGAGGCCATCGGGGGGATGGAGCCGGCCCAGGAGCTCGTGCTCCGTGCCCTTAGAAACGGCAAGCACGTGGTGACCGCGAACAAGGAACTTCTGTCTGTCCGCGGTAAAGAGCTGATGGACGTCGCCGAGCGATCGGGCGTCGACATCTTGTTCGAAGCCGCAGTAGGCGGGGGCATCCCGATCATCCGCCCGTTGAAAGAGTCCCTTGCCGGAGATCGTGTCCGGCGCGTGATGGGGATCGTGAATGGCACGACAAACTTCATCCTCACGCGTATGTCCGAGACGGGTGTCGACTTCGGTGACGCGCTCGAAGAGGCGACGCGTCTGGGATATGCAGAAGCAGACCCATCGGCAGACATCGACGGCTTCGATGCCGCATCGAAGCTCGCGATCCTGGCGTCTATCGCGTTCAACGCGCGGGTCCTCGCGTCGGACGTTCATCGGGAAGGGATCGCGCGCGTCACTGCCGAGGACATCAACGCGGCCCACGACCTAGGCTACGAGGTCAAGCTGGTCGCCATCGCCGAGCGCGACGGAGACGACATCTCGGCGCGCGTTCATCCCGCCATGCTCCCCAAGACTCACCCGCTGGCCTCCGTGCGCGATGTGTTCAACGCGATCTTTGTCGAGTCAGAAGAGTCCGGCGAGTTGATGTTCTTCGGCAGGGGAGCGGGCGGAGCGCCGACGGGCTCGGCTGTTGTCGGAGACATCGTCGAGATCGCACGCAACATCGCCCTCGGCGGGCGGTCGCCCGCCCCTGCCTATTACCGGGAGCTCGCTCGTATCCGTAGTCAGAGTGAGAACCCGGTGCGCTATTACGCGGTGCTCTCCGTCGCCGACCAGCCGGGCGTGTTGTCGGCCGTCGCCGGGGCATTCGCCGCGCACGATGTCTCGATCTCGAGCGTCCGTCAGGAGGGATCGGGTGACGAAGCCACGCTCGTTGTGATCACCCACGTCGCAACCGAGGGGCAGCACCAACTGACCTTCGACGAGCTCGGAGCCTTGGACGCCGTGAAAGAAGTTGCATCGAAGATGAGGGTTGAAGGGACGTCCGAGCGATGACTTCACCATTGGCCGTGGCCGGGAAGCGCGGCGTCATCCGTCGTTACTTCGATCGGTTACCCGTATCCGACACGACCCCCATCGTCACGCTCGACGAGGGTGACACTCCCCTCATCTATTCGGATCGCATCTCCACCGAGGTCGGCGCCGAGGTGTGGTTCAAGTACGAAGGCCTGAACCCCACCGGCTCTTTCAAGGACCGGGGCATGACGCTTGCCATCTCAAAAGCGCTCGAAGAGGGCTCGCGAGCCGTGATCTGCGCGTCGACGGGGAACACCAGCGCGTCGGCTGCCGCGTACGCGGCGCGCGCGGGGATGTTGTGCGCCGTCCTCATCCCGCAAGGAAACGTCGCGTTGGGAAAACTCGCGCAGGCTCTCGTCCACGGAGCGCGCGTCCTCGAGATCGAGGGCAACTTCGATAAAGCACTAGAGCTCACCAAAGAGATGTCGGCCACGCATCCCGTCACCCTCGTCAATTCGGTGAACCCGTACCGAGTGGAAGGGCAGAAAACCGCCGCGTTCGAAGTCGTGGAAGCGTTGGGCCGCGCGCCCGATCTTCACGTCATGCCGGTCGGCAACGCAGGAAACATCACCGCTTACTGGCGTGGTTACAACGAAGCCGTGTCGCAGGGATGGGCCGACGCGCTCCCGAAGATGTACGGCTTCCAGGCGCAAGGCGCGAACCCGATCGTGATCGGTCGAGTGATCGAGGACCCGAAGACGATCGCGACGGCGATCAGGATCGGTAATCCCGCGTCATGGTCGGGCGCGACCGATGCTGCAACCTCGTCGCAGGGGGCAATCTCGTCGGTCACCGACAAAGAGATCCTGGAAGCGTTCCGCTCGCTCGCGTCAGAGGGCATCTATGTCGAGCTTGCTTCGGCAGCGAGCCTGGCCGGCCTGCGCCAGATGCGGGCGAAACAGACCGTGCCGCCGGGAGCGACCGTCGTCTGCGTCCTGACCGGACACGGTTTGAAGGATCCCGACTGGGCGATCTCGGGCGCCCCGCGGCCCCAGCTGGTCCCGGCCG
>JAXDJM010000292.1:0-4479 GCA_034665605.1 Actinomycetota bacterium
GCGACCCCCAGTCCGAGCCGAGTGGCGACATCTTCGGGGACGAACGGCCCGTGGGTGCGGGCATAACGCCCGACGACATCACCGATGGGGTCGTCGACGGGCTCGAGGAAGGTATGTGGGATACCCATGGGAAGCGGCGCGCCGAGCGCGTCGCGGATCCGGCCTGCATCCTCCGCCGCGATCCAGCGCGGTTCTCCCGCAACTCTCGTCCGCGCCGTGCGTCGCGTCTGCTCGAGCTCGTCGAGCATCGAAGCCGCAGTAGAAGAATCCACCGACCGTGCGGCGACCTCATCGGTCGATAGGTCTCCGAGACCTCTGAGCGCGTCGTGCAATCCGTCGACATCACGGATCTTGAAGGCTTCGCTCAACCTTTGAAGATCGAGCTCGAGCTCGGCGAGCGCGGCGGGATCGATCAGCTCGCGGAGCTCGTCCCGGCCCATGATCTCGGCCAGAAGCGAGCGGTCGAGCGACAGCGCCTGGGCTCGGCGCTCGGCCAGCGGGGCGTCACCTTCGTACATGAACGCGCTGACGTAACCGAACTGCAACGAGCTCGCGAACGGTGATGGTTGCTGCGTCTCGACCTCGACGACTCTCACCTCCCGCCGTTGGATTCCGCCCATCAGATCGATCAGCGCGGGAAGGTCGAAGACGTCCTGAAGACACTCGCGGAAGGTCTCCAGCATGATCGGGAACGAACCGAATCGGGATGCGACTTGAAGGAGCTGCGCGCTTTTCTGGCGTTGCTGCCACAAGGGAGTACGCGTGCCGGGCCGGCGCTTCGGCAAGAGCAACGCACGGGCAGCACATTCTCGGAACCGGCTCGCGAACAGAGCCGACGTACCTACGCTTTCGACAACGAGATCCTCGACCTCTTCGGGGTCGATCACGATCGATGACGCCGGGATCGCGTCGTCCGACTCGGGTAGCCGCACGACGATCCCATCATCGGTATAGATGCACTGCACCTCGATACCGAGGCTCTGGGCGATCCGACTTTCGATCGCCTGAGCCCACGGCGCGTGGACCTGCGCACCGAATACCGAATGGATGCAGACCCGCCAGTCTCCAAGTTCGTCGCGGAATCGCTCGACGACCAGCGTCCTGTCGTCTGGAAGGATCCCGGTCGCTTCCTTCTGCTCGTCGAGATACGCGATGAGGTTCGTGACCGCGTGATCGTCCAGGCCGGCTGTCACCAGTCGAGCCCGTTTCTTGTCTGCGTCCATCCGTGACAGCTCGCGCATGAATCCTCCAAGGGCGCGGCCGAGCTCGACCGGTCGTCCCGGAGCGTCGCCGTGCCAGAACGGCATCTTTCCCGGCCGTCCGGGGGCCGGTGACACGATGACTCGATCGTGCGTTATCTCTTCGATGAGCCACGTCGACGCGCCGAGGATGAACGTCTCGCCGACGCGGCTTTCGTAGACCATCTCTTCGTCGAGCTCGCCGACGCGGGGGGACTTGTCACCGACCATAAAGACCCCGAAGAGGCCGCGGTCGGGGATCGTCCCGCCGGATGTCACCGCCAAACGTTGCGCGTTGGTCCTGCCGGTGAGGATGTCGGTCGTTCGATCCCAGTTGAGCCGGGGCCGGAGCTCGGCGAACTCATCCGAGGGATAACGACCCGAGAGCATGTCCAGCACCGAGTCGAGCGCGCTCCGGGGAAGATCCGCGAATGGGGCGGCTCCCGAAACCAGATCGAAGAGCTCGTCGACTTTCCAGTCGTCCATCGCAGTCATCGCCACGATCTGCTGGGCCAGGACGTCCAACGGATTCCGTGGGTAAGCGATCGCTTCGATCGCGCCTTCTTTCATGCGCTCGACGACTAGGGCGGTCTCCAGCAGATCGCCGCGGAACTTCGGAAAGAACACGCCGCGGCTAACTGCGCCGACGTGGTGTCCCGCGCGACCGATCCGCTGCAATCCCGACGCAACGGAGTCCGGTGACTCCACCTGAACGACGAGATCGACGGCACCCATGTCGATACCGAGCTCGAGCGAGCTAGTAGCAACAACCGCGGGAAGGCGACCCGCCTTGAGATCCTCCTCGATCTGTAGCCGCTGCTCTTTGCTAACCGAGCCGTGGTGAGCGCGCGCTACTTCCTCGCCGGCGAGCTCGTTGAGACGCGCACACAATCGTTCGGCCAACCGCCGCGCGTTCGCGAAGACGATCGTCGAGTGATGCTCCTTGATGAGCTCGAGCAAACGTTCGTCGACGTGGGGCCAGATGCTGTGTCGGGCCTCGGCTGCTGCCGCGCTCCCGGATGCCGGTTCCTCGAGAGCAGTGCCTAGTTCCGTCAGGTCCTCTACAGGCACAACAACTCGAAGATCGAACGCTTTGTCGCTACGAGCCTGCACGATCTCGACTTCGTGACGTCCGCCCAGCCACCGAGCGATCTCCTCCGGGGGCCGAACCGTTGCCGAAAGACCGATCCGCTGCGCAGGCTTTTCGAGCAATGCATCCAGCCTTTCCAGGCTAAGTGCAAGGTGCGCGCCGCGTTTGGTTCCGGCGACCGCGTGAACTTCGTCGATGATGACGGTCTCGACGTTCTTTAGAGCATCGCGGGCCCGTGACGTGAGTAGCAGGAACAGCGACTCCGGTGTGGTGATCAGGATGTCGGGCGGATGGGTAGCGAAGCGTCGGCGTTCCTCTTGAGGGGTGTCCCCCGTTCGGATGCCCACGGATATGTCCGCCAGCGCCTGCTGGTTTCGGCCTGCCATCGCACGCATGCCATAGAGAGGCGCGCGCAGGTTGCGCTCGATGTCGACGGCGAGCGCTTTGAGCGGCGACACATACAGAACGCGCAGCCGGTCCTTTTCAGAGGGCTGAAGTTCGGCTGCAAGACGATCGAGCGACCACAAGAACGCCGCGAGCGTCTTCCCCGATCCCGTAGGTGCCACCACCAACGCGTTCTTCTGAGAAGAGATCGCGTCCCACGCCCCGATCTGCGCCGGTGTGGGGGCTTCGAAGGACCCTTCGAACCACGCCCGGGTCGTGGGAGAGAAACGAGAAAGTGAGTCGGGGGCCATCACTCGATTGTCCCTCAGCGGGAGTGGCCTGACCGCCGAAGGCGCTAGCGCAGCGCACCATGGCATTTGCACTAAATGTCGTAAGAGAGTCTGCTGGCCCGGTTGGCTCCATCGGGGAGCCCGGCTAAAGGAGGCAGGATGCCAAAGAAGCTCGGCATCGCAGTACTAGTAACCGTTGCAGTGGCAGCGGTTGGAGCAGTCGCCACGTTCACTCTGACATCGGCGGCAGCGACCGGCCATCACGAGCGGTTCAGCGTGTACGAAGCGCCTAACAGCTTCAGCAAGGACATCGACGCAGATAACAGTGGCGGCAGCAGCGCCGGCGACTACACCGTGGGGCACGCAGTCGACCGGAGCCACGGCAAGGTAGTCGGCTCCGATCGCAACTCGTGCCTGCTTGTCACGGATCCTCCGGCATTCAAAGCCGAGTGCTCCGGCACGTTCACGTTTCCCGGCAAGGGAAGCATCAGCCTCATGGGTCCGATCACGTTCACTCAGCACGGGCCTAAAGACAATCCGGCCAAACTGGCGATCATCGGCGGAACCGGTAAGTACGCCAACGCCACCGGCACCGCTTACGCCAAGTTCCATCAGGGCAACGCGACGACGTTTACCTTCAGCGTCAACTTCTAGCACCGAGCACTAACCCGGCCCCCGGATCCGGGGGCCGGGTTAGTCGCAACTGACGCGGCTAAGGGCTGAGCCTGATCCGCCTTCGAGACTCGGTTTCTAGATGCCTGAGAGTTCGTTCGGCCCAGTAACGCGCGGCCCCCGCGATGAGCGCAGGAACGCACACGGCCCACAGGAAGTCGACGCCCGATAGGTGCGCGCTCTTCCACCCGATCACCGCGACGGTGACCGACAGAACCAGAACGAAGTCGGTGACCCACCTGTACGGGAGCTCGAGTTTCGAGTGAGGCCTTCGCAGCCACGTCTCGAATCCCACCGATTGATGTCCCAGGTGCTCGTTGATCGCCGCTTCGAGCGCAACGAGGTAATCCTGGGACCGAACCCCTCGGATCGACTCTTCGAGCCACGCCGAGACGATCATCTGCAACAAGAAGGGTGCCCCGAAACAGAAAACTCCGACGAGGATGGATCGCGAGCCGGCAAGCCCGCTGCCGACCGCGGCTCCCCCCAACAAGACGCCAACGCCCGCGATCCCGAGGGCCAGGATCTGAGACCGTCTGGTCATCGATGCACGGCGTTCGGCATGCACCGCCTCGTATTCGCGCGCGCGATAGAGAGTGCTTTCGTTCATCCGTCGCGGCCCCCGGCGCGCCAGCTTCGGTAATTCAGCGTGCGCCGGTACCTCTGAGACCTCGGGCTCTCCGAGGCTCTCTTCGATCGCCGGCTCCTCGTTCCCGAGCTCGGCCGGAGCATCGAGCGTCTCCACGACTTCGGCCACAACCTCGACCGCGATCTGCTCGGCGATCTGTTCCGGAAGGGAAGGCTC
>JAXDJM010000293.1:0-4223 GCA_034665605.1 Actinomycetota bacterium
CCTCATGACCGCGTACAAGGTGCAAAAACGCGCGGCGAGCCTGGGCTTCGACGCGAACGCGGACGTTGCGCGCGCCCGGCTCGACACTGCCATCGAAGGGCACGGCAGTGAGCCCGATCAACAGGACGTGGGGGAAGCGCTGTTCTGGCTCGTCGCGGTGGCCCGGGCGGCCGGCATCGATCCCGAAGGCGCATTGCGCGTCGCGACCAAACGCTTCCAAGAGTCCTTCTGAAACGGCGGATAGCCTGAGTTGCTCCGCTTCTCTACCGTGATCCCCTGCTAACGTGTTGCTGATGTTGAAGGAGTGGTCAAAGTGAGTGAGATCGTCCTCGTCCGTGCACGTGAAGTCCTCGATTCGAGGGGCAATCCGACCGTGGAGGTCGAAGTCGCTCTCGATTCGGGTGCTGGGGGCCGCGCCATCGTGCCCTCGGGAGCCTCGACCGGGGCGGGCGAGGCCCTCGAGCTGCGAGATGGAGGCGACCGCTACGGGGGCAAGGGGGTTCGCAACGCGGTCGGAAACGTCAACGACATAATCGGCCCCTCGATCCTCGGTCGCGACGCGCTCGACCAGCGCGGGCTCGACCAGACCCTCAAAGATCTCGACGGTACCGACGACAAGGCCAAGCTCGGGGCGAACGCGATCCTCGGCGTGTCTCTGGCAACCGCTCATGCTGCCGCGGCCGAGCTCGGCATCGCCCTATTCCGATATCTCGGGGGCCCCGACTCACACGTGCTTCCGGTGCCGCTCATGAACGTGCTGAACGGTGGTGCCCACGCGGACAACTCGGTCGATCTCCAGGAATTCATGTTGGCCCCGGTAGGCGCGGCGTCGTTCGCGGAGGCGCTCGAGTGGGGCGCGAACACCTATCACCGGTTGAAGAAGATCCTCGACGAGCGCGGGCTATCTACCGGCGTCGGAGATGAAGGAGGCTTCGCCCCCGATCTTGCGAGCAACGCCGAAGCGGTCGAGCTGCTAACCGCAGCCATCGAGGCCGGTGGCTACACGCCCAAAGACGACATCGCCATCGCCATCGACCCGGCGACCTCGGAGATCTACAAGGACGGTAAGTACGTTCTCGCATCAGAAGATCGTGAGCTGTCGAGTGATGAGATGGTGAGCTTCTGGCAAGACTGGCTCGGCAGATATCCGATCGTCTCTATCGAAGACGGCATGGCCGAAGACGACTGGGACGGGTGGCGATCGCTCACGCAAGCCGTTGGCGACAAGGTCCAGTTGGTCGGAGACGATATTTTCGTTACCAACCCAGAGGTGCTTCGCCGCGGGATCCGCGAGAGAGCTGCCAACGCGATCCTGGTCAAGGTCAATCAGATCGGAACCCTCACCGAAACCTTCGAATGTGTGGCCGCCGCGCATCGTGCGGCGTACTCGGTCGTTATCTCACACCGGTCGGGTGAGACCGAAGACTCAACGATCGCCGATCTCGCCGTCGCGACGGATTCCGGCCAGATAAAGACAGGCGCGCCAGCGAGGGGAGAGCGAACCGCGAAATACAACCAACTGCTACGTATCGAAGACGCGCTGGGTGACTCCGCGCGCTATCCGGCGCGGTCCGCGTTCCCGAGGAGTTTCTCGGGGTGACCCCGCGCAGGAAACGAAAGCTGGGCCGATGGGGCAGAGCTCCCCAGATCGTTGCCGGCGTGCTGATCTTGGGTCTGCTGGGCGCGATGGCGATCAAGCCGACCAAGGACCTTCTCCAGCAGAAGTCGCGAGTTGCCGGCGTCGCACAAGAGCTCGCGGTCCTCCAGAAGTCCAATGGCAGGCTCGAGCATCGGATCGCGAAGTTGAAGGATCCCGACTACATCGACCAGCTCGCCCGCCGGCAGATCGGCCTCGTGAAACCCGGCGAGGTTCCCTACGTCGTCATGCCTCCGAGCCGTCGGGTGCAGAAGCGGGCGCACCACAAGGCCGCCTCGCGTCCCGCCCGGCCCCCAGTGGAGAGCCCCTCGTTCGTACAGAAGGTGCTCCACTTCATCGGTATCGGCTGAAAAAGAGGAGCCGAATGCCGGCTACGGCGCGCTTCGCTAGCGCCTTCGGCCGTCAGTCCTGCCACAGAAGGTACGATTCGCCCCATGGCTGAGATTGGTGCCGTCGTCGAGGCAACCGTTGAACGTGTGATGGATTACGGGGCGTTCGTGAAGCTCCCGACGGGTGAGAGCGGTCTCGTGCACATCTCCGAGGTCGATCGGAACTACGTTCGCAACATCCACGACCACGTGCACGAGGGCGACACCGTCACGGTCAAGATCGTCGGCCAGAAGGAAGACGGTCGCATAGAGCTGTCGATCAAGCAGGCGCAGCCGGGCTACGAAGACCGTCCTCGCAAGCAACAGCGGGATCCTGATTTCGAACGCAAGCTCAAGCGATTCATGTCGCAGAGTCAGGAGCGTCTCGTAGACCTCAAGCGGCACCGAGAGGGCAAGCGCTAATACCCCTCGAGCACACCACCGAAGAGGCGTCTTTCGTTCGCGCGCAATTAGGCCGGGAGCCGCGTGGGAAGTGGGCCGTCGCCCACCGGTGCCATCTCGGGATCCCAACGGTCGTCGAGAACCATCCGGTGCTCGACGACGACTCGCCATTCCCAACGTTGTTCTGGCTCACGTGCCCGGTCCTGATCAAACGCGTTAGCCGGCAGGAAGCCGGCGGAGCCTTGACCGCCGCTACTCAGCGCCTTGCAAACGATCCCGTTTTGAAATCGCGTCAATCGAGCGCTGCGGCGCGTTATGTCGCGCGCCGCGATCAACATGCGCCGGTCGACCGCAGCGCGCCGCTTCCGGGAGGTGGCCCCGATCGCATCAAGTGTTTGCACGCGCACGTCGCTCACGAACTGGCCGACCCCCCGAACCCGGTTGGGGCCACTGCTTTGTCGAACGCCGGCTGGCCCGAATGTGTTGTCGGGTGCGTGGCACCCAAGTGAGGGCCGGCGCGATCGACGTGGGAACGAATTCCGTTCGCCTGATCGTGTGCGAGCAGCAGCCGGGCGGGATGCGGACTCTCGATAGGCGCTTGACGATCACCCGCTTGGGTCAAGGCGTTGACGAGCGCCGGGCGTTTGACCCCGAGGCCCTCAAGAGAACCCTGGAGACCATCGCCGAATATGCCGCGATCTGCGGCGAGTACGAGGTGTCGGATATCCGGGTGTCGGCTACGTCCGCGGCGCGCGACGCGCGCGACCGGGATGTCTTCTTCGATGCGGTACGGAAGTTGACCGGCAAGCCGGCAGAGCTCCTGTCCGGCGCGGACGAGGCGCGGCTGACGTTCACCGGCGCCGTTTCGGACCTTGCAGGGGAGGACCCCGTGCTCGTCGTAGACATCGGCGGCGGGAGCACGGAGCTCGTCGTGGGCCGGAAGAAGCCCGAGAACCTTGTCTCGCTCGACATCGGAAGCGTGCGTCTGTTCGAGAAGCATTTGGCGTCCGATCCGCCGTCTACATCCGAGCTCGAGGCGTTGCGGACAGAGGCCGGCGACGCTTTTCGGTCGGCGCGCGATCGGTTATCGGTATCGCCCCGTTCCCGCTTGGTAGGAGTCGCCGGAACGGTTACGCAGCTGGCTGCGCTGAAGATCGGGCTCCCAACCTACGATCCGGAGGTCACCCATCATTCGGTGCTCTCTCACGGTGACATCCGAATGCTCGCGCGCCGCCTCGCCTCGTTGCCATACGAGAAACGCGCGCGGATCAAAGGACTCGTGCCGGGTCGCGCCGACGTGATCGTTTCGGGGGCCGAGATCCTGTTGTCGGTGATGGAAGTGTTCGACTTCGCGGAGGTTCTCGTCTCGGAGAAGGATCTACTGGACGGCTTGGCTATCGAGATGCTCGCGACGGACGCAGGGACGGTGCCGAGGTGATCGGGTAAGGGGCGAGTGATGTTCCGGATGCGAAAGATCGTTGTAGGGATGATGCTCGGCCTCGGAGTCGGGTCGACGGTCGTGATGGCAGGCACGGGCTCGACCGCTGCTGCCGGTGGTTCGACAACGGTGGTGATGACCAACCTCAACAATCCCCGGCACGTCCACGTCGGACCCGATGGCTCGATCTACGTAGCGGAAGCGGGAGCGGGGGGAAGGCACTGCTCCGGTCCTTCCGGCGACAAGACGTGCATCGGTTTTTCGTCGTCGGTTTCTCGCTACGCGAGTGGCAGTCAGCGCCGGATCGTGAGGGGGGGGGGGGGGGGGGGGGGGGGGGGGGGGGGGGGGGGGGGGGGGG
>JAXDJM010000294.1:0-4950 GCA_034665605.1 Actinomycetota bacterium
TCGCGGAGCCATCGACGCCGCATCCTACGGACGGGCCCGCTGCGACCGGCCACTAGGGTTGGGAGCGATGAACGAACCTTTTCGGATACTCGTTATATGTAGCGGCAACCGGTGCCGGAGCCCGCTCGCCGAGTTCTACCTGCGGCACGCGCTCGCCGGCCTCCCGGTCGAGGTTTCGTCCGCGGGAACCCTCGACATCGGCCCGGCCGACGTTCCGCCCGAGATGACGACGGTTGCGAGCGCCATGGGCCTGGATCTGTCGGCTCACCGCGCGCGACCCCTAGGGTCGCTGAAAGGTGAGAACGTCGACTTGATCCTCGGGATGGAGCGCCACCACGTCGCCGCGGCCGTCGTCGATGCCGGGCTGCCTGCCGATAAGACGTTCACCCTCGCAGAGCTTGCGCGCCTGCTCGGCCCGCTGGCTCCTCCCGACCGAACCGCCGATCCCGTCGCGGATGCTCGGGCGATCGTGGCCGCAGCCGCCGCGCGCCGCGCCGCGGCTCCCACCTTCGTTCCTCACGAGGACGTCACGGACCCATTCGGACGCTCCAAGAAGACGTATCAGAAGGTCGCCGGGCGGGTCGTCGAGTTGTGCAACGAGGTCGCTCACGGGCTTTTTGGCGTCGCCCCGCCCTCTGTGGCCTGACCGGCCCCCCTATTTGCGCATATAGGGCCTCTCACGCTATCGTTAGCACTCATAGCAAGAGAGTGCTAACGGAATTTCCGCACACCCCAAGGAGGAGATATGCCGAAGATCTTGGCTTTCGACGAGGAAGCTCGTCGAGCCCTCGAGCGAGGGATGAACCAGCTCGCCGACACCGTGAAGGTAACCCTGGGCCCCAAGGGCCGGAACGTCGTACTGGAGAAGAAGTGGGGCGCTCCCACGATCACCAACGACGGCGTCTCGATCGCCAAGGACATCGAGCTCGAGGACCCTTACGAGCGGATCGGTGCCGAGCTCGTCAAAGAGGTCGCCAAGAAGACCGACGACGTTGCCGGTGACGGCACAACGACTGCAACGGTCTTGGCGCAGGCCATGGTTCGTGAGGGACTGCGTAACGTCGCTGCCGGCGCCAACCCCATCGCACTGAAGCGTGGGATCGAGAAGGCGGTCGACAAGGTCGTCGAGTCGATCCGCTCGATGAGCCGCGACGTCGAGGGCCGTGCCCAGATCAGCCAGGTCGCGTCGATCTCGGCAAACAACGACCCCGAGATCGGCGAGACGATCGCTGAGGCCATGGACAAGGTCGGCAAGGACGGCGTCATCACCGTCGAAGAGTCGAACACGTTCGGCCTAGAGCTCGAGCTCGTCGAAGGTATGCGCTTCGACAAGGGCTACATCAGCCCGTACTTCATCACCGACGCCGAGCGCATGGAGGCGGTGCTCGAGGATCCCTACATCCTCATCGCCAACCAGAAGATCTCCGCGGTCAAGGACCTGCTCCCGATCCTCGAGAAGGTGATACAGGCCGGTAAGTCGCTGTTGATCGTTGCCGAAGACGTCGAGGGCGAGGCTCTCGCGACTCTGGTCGTCAACAAGATCCGCGGCACGTTCAAGGCTGCTGCGGTCAAGGCTCCCGGGTTCGGCGACCGCCGCAAGGCGATGATGCAGGACATCGCGATCCTGACCGGCGGTCAGGTCATCTCCGAAGAGGTCGGCCTGAAGCTCGAGTCGGTAGCGCTGGACATGCTCGGCAAGGCCCGCAAGATCGTCGTGACCAAGGACGACACGACAGTCGTCGAGGGCGGCGGAACTGCGGACGAGATCACCGGTCGTGTGAACCAGATCAAGGCCGAGATCGAGCGTTCCGACTCCGACTACGACAAGGAGAAGCTGCAGGAGCGTCTCGCGAAGCTGGCCGGCGGCGTTGGCGTCATCAAAGTGGGCGCTGCGACCGAGGTCGAGCTCAAAGAGAAGAAGCACCGCATCGAGGACGCCGTTCAGACGACGAGAGCAGCTGTCGAAGAGGGCATCGTCGCCGGTGGTGGCGTAACGCTGCTGCACGCGCAGGAAGCGCTCGAGAAGCTCGAGCTCGACGGTGATGAGGCGACCGGTGTTGTGATCATCAAGCGTGCTCTCGAAGAGCCCCTGAAGGTGATCGCTCGCAACGCCGGACTCGAGGGCGGCGTGGTCGTCGAGAAGGTTCGCACGCTCGGCCCCGGTGAGGGTCTGAACGCAGCGAACGGCGAGTACGGCGACCTCTTCGCACTCGGCGTTGTGGACGCCGCGAAGGTGACCCGCTCTGCCTTGCAGAACGCGGCATCGATCGCAGCCCTGTTCCTTACGACCGAGGCCATCGTCGCCGACAAGCCGGAGAAAGAGAAGGCTCCGGCGATGCCCGGCGGCGGAGACATGGACTTCTAAGTCAGTCCAAGCATCAAAAAAGGCCCTCGGGAAACCGGGGGCCTTTTTCTTTTCGCTCTCCGCGTCGCTCAGCGCGCTGCTGAGCGAAAAGAAGATTCTTATCGGGTCTCGCGGTGCGGGGTGTGCGAGCTACACCAGCGGCAGTACTTCTTGAGCTCGATCCGGTCGCGGTCGTTGTGACGGTTCTTCTCGGTGATGTAGTTCCTGCGCTTGCAGTTCGTGCACTCGAGCGTCACGTGGACGCGCCGATCGCTTGCCATCGTTACTCCTAGGGATAAGACGTATGAGGAAGGGCTCGATTATAAGCGAGTGGCCCTCAGCGCCGCCCGGGAGGTCTAGACCTGAGCGGGTTCGGCGGTGCGCCTGCGCGTAGCGCGCGGGGCGAGACGGCTCAGAAGCCTGGTGCGGCTCGGCCCCCAATCCATGCGGGGAGGCGGAGCGAACGAGTTGATCGGATCCGTTGCGTCGATCTTGTGGATCTCATCGAGGCCGTCCCACATCCCGTGATGATCGCCGGTCGCCGGCACGGGGGGTGCATAACCTGGAGGAGGCGGTGGCGGCGGGGCCGAAAGCGCCGTGACGAGCTCGGTTCGGGCATCCTCGAAAGCTTGGTCGACCTCGGCGCGAAGGGCCGTGAGCGAGTCACGAGGCGCAACGAGCGTGAGGCGGTGTCCGAGCATGCAATAGCCGCCCGACTCCTCGACCTCCGAATTGCAGGTGCTGCAGAACCTCATAGCCATGATTACCTCCGAATAAGTCTTCGGTAGGTAAGGGGGCCGGGTTGAATCCCTGTTCCACGGGGGCAGGGGGCCGCCAGGGGGCGGCTTCTAGATCTACGTAGTAGCGGCGGGTGGACTCGAACCACCGACACAGCGATTATGAGCCGCTTGCTCTGCCCCTGAGCTACGCCGCCCCGTCGGGGACATCTCAGACCCTTTGGGGAGCCCCCTCACGGAATCGAACCGTGGACCTTCTCCTTACCATGGAGACGCTCTGCCGACTGAGCTAAGGGGGCCTTGTTTCCGGCCCCGGATGATACCTGCGGGATTAGATACCGAACCGCTCCGTCGAGACCTGTCCACATCGCCGCGTCGCGGCCAGCGGGCTCACATACGATCCCGG
Organism: Actinomycetota bacterium; assembly: GCA_034665605.1. Taxonomy (GTDB): domain Bacteria; phylum Actinomycetota; class CADDZG01; order CADDZG01; family WHSQ01; genus JALZGD01. The sequence goes on from JAXDJM010000294.1 coordinate 3,488, forward strand.
CGATGGCCTACGACGAGGATCTTGTCGACCGCATCCGGGAACTGCTGAGCGGCAACTAGACCGGGGGCTCTGGGTCGTACTGGATCGCCCGCTTGACGTCGCGTGCACGCTCTTCTGAATGCAATCGAACGATCAGGTGGAGAGCCATGTCGATGCCCGCCGAGACTCCCGCCGCAGTCACGATGTCGCCCGTATCGATGTAACGGTCACCGTCACGCACGTCGATCGTCGGGTCGGTCGCTCTGAGTTCGTCCAAAGCGCCCCAATGCGTGGTTGCCGGGCGGTCGCGAAGTAATCCCGCAGCGCCGTAGACCAAAGCTCCGGTACACACGCTTGTCATGAGCGCACCGCGCTCGGCGTGCGAACGAACCCAGTTGAGGACGGCGTCATCCTTCAAATGAGGGCGAGTCCCCCGGCCTCCGGGATAGACGAGAACGTCGAAGTCCGTAGCCGACTCCCACGTGTGATCGGGAAGAACCTTTAAGCCCTTCGCGCACTCGATCGGCCCTGATTCCTGCGCGACGGTGAATACTTCGACACCGTCGTCGGGCCAGTAGTGAGCCCACGCGCTCAACACTTCCCAAGGACCGGCCCAGTCGAGCTCCTCGGCGCCGTCGAACAGGGCGATGGCGATCGTCACGGACATCGACACAGCATGCCACCGCGCTCCGCGCCGACCTTCGACTAGCCCGTTCTTCCGTTCAGGTTGGGGGTCTTCCGTGTGGAGCAGCCACTGCTCCCTCCGGTTCAACGGGAGCCCCCGCCTGCAGCCATGCACGAAAACCGCCGGTGACGTTGAATGCTTCGTAACCGGCGGCGCGGAATGCCGACGTTGCCATGGCCGAACGAGCGCCACTGAGACAGATGAACGCGATCGGCTTATCCCCCGGCAGGGTCGCGGCTTCTTCCGCGAGCCGGTCCAAAGGGATATGTACGGAGCCGGGCACGCGGCCCGCGTCCCACTCGTACGCCTCGCGGACGTCGACGAGGGTCAAGCTGCCATCGGCTAGAGCCGCCGCGGAATCGGTGGGGCTCATCTCATGATCGGTCAAGTGAAACGGGTCGAGATTCACGACTCGACGTTACACAAGCTGCAAGCGTCAATCAGGCTTCTGCTCTTGCTCCCGCCGGACCCAGTCTTCTTCGGGGACATAGCCGGTATGGCCTGAGACCCTTGCATCGCCGATGCGCTCGAGCCATGGAGTGGGGCCCCCGTAAAGGGAGCGATTGATCGCGCGGTCGCGGCCGGCGGCCCTGCGACGCTTCAACCAATGCCCGAAGTGAGTGTCCATAACTTCCATCATGGCACCCGTTGGGGTGCTAAAAGGCTTTCGATCGCCAAGCGGTTAGGTTGCCCAACTCGATTCAGCCGCGCTGGTATCGCGGCTCGACCGTCATCTTCGTACCACCACGACACCGAACGGCAGTCGTCAATGAGGAATCATCATTGGACTTGCCGGAAG